>NZ_JBISWL010000040.1:0-6732 GCF_044462265.1 Kocuria rhizosphaerae | reverse complement strand
CGCCGGCCCGACGTCGGCGAACCCGCGCAGGACGGCGTCCCGGACCTGCTCCTCCCGGGCCGCGGGGACGAGGGCGATCGCGGAGCCGCCGAAGCCCCCGCCGGTCATCCGCGCGCCGAGCGCCCCGGCGGTCAGGGCGGTGTCCACGGCGAGGTCGAGTTCGGGGCAGGACACCTCGTAGTCGTCCCGCAGGGACGCGTGGGAGGCCGTGAGCAGGTCCCCGACGCCGGCCACGTCCCCTTTGCGCAGCAGCTGCACGCACTGCAGGACCCGGCGGTTCTCGGTGAGCACGTGCCGCACCCGGCGGGCCGACTCCTCGTCGAGGGCTCCCAGGTCGGTCTCGGCGGGGACGTCGCGCAGGGAGTCCACGCCCAGGGCCGCGGCCGCGCGCTCGCAGGTCGCACGGCGGGCGGCGTAGCCGCCGTCGGCGTGGGAGTGGGCGACCTTCGTGTCGATCACCAGCACCCGCAGCCCGTGCTCGGCCACCGGCAGGGGCACGAGCTCGGTGGCCAGGGAGCGGCAGTCCAGGAACAGGGCCGATCCGGTCCGGCCCATCAGCGAGGCGGACTGGTCCATGATCCCGGTGGGCGCGCCCACGAACTCGTTCTCCGCCCGCTGGGTCATCCGAGCCATGGCCGGGCGGTCCAGGCCCAGGCCCAGCAGGTCGTCCAGGGCCACCATGGTGGCGACCTCCACCGCGTGGGAGGAGGACAGGCCCGCCCCCACCGGCACGGTGGAGTCCAGCAGCAGCTCGAAGCCGGGCACGGTGACGTCGTCGAGACCGGTCAGCACCGAGACGACGCCGGCCGGGTAGGCCCCCCAGCCCGGCACGGAGCCCGGTGCCGGCCCGGCCACCGGGAATCCCGCCCGCGACAGCCCGGAGCCGTCCGGGGCGTAGGTGGAGGCCAGCTCGACGACGTCGCGCCCGCCCACCCCCGTCCCTGTGTCGCGGCGCAGCCGCACGGCGACCATGGCGGAGCGGTCGATGGCGAACGGGAGCACGAAGCCCTCGTTGTAGTCGGTGTGCTCGCCGATGAGGTTCACCCGTCCCGGCGCGCGCCACACCCCGTCGGGGACGTGCCCGTAGACCTCGGCGAAGCGTTCCGCCAGCCGAGCGGCCCGCGCCCGGTCCTGCGCACCCACCGGTTCCGGAGGACCGGTCCGCACGAGGTCCTGCCCTCCGGCCGGGGTCGCGGTGGGCTCGCGGCTGTGCCGGCTGGTCATCGCGCGGCCTCCCTCAGGCGTGCGGCGGTCTGCTCGGCGCTGACGTCGTTGACGAACGCCCCCATGGCGGCCTCGGAGCCGGCGAGGAACTTCAGCTTGTCCTCGGCCCGGCGCGGGCTGGTCAGCTGCAGGTGCAGCCAACCGGCCTCGCGGTCGGCGGCCGTGACCGGGGTCTGGTGCCAGGCGGCGATGTAGGGGGTGGGGGTCGCATAGAGCCGGTCCACCCGCTGCACCAGCTCCCGGTAGAGGACCGCGAGCTCCTCGCGCTCGGCCCCGTCCAGGGCGGCCAGGTCGGGGACCTGCCGGTGCGGGACCAGGTGGACCTCCAGCGGCCAGCGCGCGGCGTAGGGGACGAAGGCCGAGAAGTGCTCGCCCTCGACCACCATCCGGTCCCCGGCCGCGGCCTCGTCGGCCAGCAGCTCACCCATCAGGGCCCGGCCCGTGTCGGCCAGGTGGGCCCTCGAGCGTGCCGCCAGGCGGGCCGCGTGCGGGGCGGGGTAGGGATAGGCGTAGATCTGACCGTGCGGGTGGTGCAGGGTCACCCCGATCTGCTCACCCCGGTTCTCGAACGGGAACACGTGGCGGATCCCCTCCAGGGCCGAGAGCGCCTCGGTGCGCTGGGCCCAGGCCTCCACGACCGTGCGGGCCCTTTCGAAGGGCAGGGACGCGAAGGAGCCCTGGTGCTCGGGCGTGAACACCACCACCTCGCACCGCCCGTAGGCCGCCGAGGGGGACCCCCACAGCTCCCGCTCCCCCGCCCCGTCCGGGACCGGGAGCACGCCCAGCCCCGGGCCCAGGGAGGGGAAGCGGTTCTCGAAGACCACGACGTCGAAGTCCGCCGCGGGGATCTCGGACTCCCGCCCGCCCACGGACGGGCACAGCGGGCACCGGTCGGCCGGCGGCAGGTGGGTGCGGGCCTGACGGTGGGCGGCCACCGCCACCCACTCCCCGGTCAGCCGGTCGAAGCGCACCTCGCCGTGCCCGGAGCGGGCGTCCAGCGGCCGGCGGTCGACGAGCTGCTCGACGGGCGCGGTGCCGCGGTCGCCGAAGAACACGGCCTCCCGCCCGTCGGCCAGCCGGTGGGTCCGGTGGACGATCAGTGGTGTGGTGGCGCGCTCAGCGGGAGAGGTCATCGGGCGGGCTCCAGTCGCAGGTCGGGGACGGATGGGTTCAGGGTCTCCCGGGCCGGGCCGTCGACGCCGTCGTCCATGACGACGGCGTCCACCTCGTCCAGGCCCGCGATGCGGTACAGGCCGGCCAGGCCCCACTTCGTGGAGTCGGCCAGCACCACGCTGCGGTCGCAGCGGTCCAGGAAGAGGCGGTTGACCTCCGCCTCCATCATGTTCGGGGTGGTCAGACCCTCCCGCTCGCTGATCCCGTGCACGCCCATGAAGCACAGGTCCAGGTGAAGCGTGCGCAGCGCGGCCGTGGCCAGCGGACCCACCAGCGCATCGGACGGGGTTCGGACGCCGCCCAGCGACACCACGGCCTGCCCCGTGGCCGGGGCGTCGTGGAGAACGTCGGCGATGCGCGGCGAGTTGGTCACGACCGTGATGTCGCGGATGCGGCGCAGGGCGCGGGCCAGGGCGCAGGTCGTGGTCCCCGAGTTCAGCGAGACCGACATTCCCGGCTCCACCATCGCCGCCGCGGCCGCGGCGATCGCCGCCTTCTCCGGCAGCTGCAGCTCGGACTTGTGAGTGAAGCCCGGCTCGGCGGCGGAGGACCCTGCCGGCAGCTTCGCCCCGCCGTGGACCTTCTGCAGTTCCCTGTCACGGGCCAGCCGGTCCAGGTCGCGACGCACCGTCATGTCGGACACGCCCAGCTCGGCGACCAGGTCGGCCACCCGCACGGCGCCGGCCGCGCGGACGCGGTCGAGGATCTCCCGCCGCCTGCGATCGGGAAGCATCTCGGACATGGGCCCTCCAGGGTTCAGGGGATGGCGCGGGGCCCGCCGGCAGTAGTTGTGAGACATCGGTCTCCCCGGCGTCTACGCCAACGTCCGCAATTAGATAGTTGAATCGCCTGTAAGTTTTTCTGTGGCTGGCAGGGATGGTGCTGGTTCTTCTGCTCGGGCGTGAATCATGAGACGTCTGCCCTTCGTGCATGGGTGTTCTGGCCGGGATTTGTCCGTGCGACTCGGAGGCAGGCGGCTCAGCGGGCGTTGTCGAGAGCGTTGCGGACGGTGGCCAGCAGCTCGTCCCAGGAGTCCTCGAACTTGGTCAGGCCCTCGGTCTCGAGCTTGGTGACGACCTCGTCGTAGGAGACCCCGGCGTGCGCGAGGGCGTCGAGGACCGCGTTGGAGGCCTCGTAGGTGCCGCTGATGGTGTCCCCGGTGATCTCGGCGTGGTCGTAGGTGGCCTCGAGGGTCTTCTCGGGCATGGTGTTGACCGTGTGCGGGGCCACGAGCCCGGTCACGTAGAGGGTGTCGGGCAGGGAGGGGTCCTTCACCCCGGTGGAGGCCCACAGCGGCCGCTGTGGGTTCGCCCCGGCCCCGGTCAGGCGGGCCCAGCGTTCGGTGTCCACGGAGTCCTGGAAGATCTGGTAGGCGAGGCGGGCGTTGGCCAGCCCGGCCTTGCCCTTGAGCTCCTGGGCGTCCTTGGTGCCGACCCGCTCGAGGCGGGCGTCGATCTCGGTGTCCACCCGGGAGACGAAGAAGGAGGCCACGGAGTGGATGGTGGTGAGGTCCTTGCCGGCCTCCAGGGCCTGCTCCAGGCCCAGCAGGTAGGCGTTGATGACCGCCCGGTACCGGTCCAGGGAGAAGATCAGGGTCACGTTGACCGAGATGCCCTCGGCGATCGTGGCGGTGATCGCGGGCAGCCCGGCCTCGGTGGCGGGGATCTTGATCAGCGCGTTGGGGCGGTCGATGGTCTGGGACAGGCGCTGGGCCATGGCCGCGGTCGCCTCGGCGTCCTGGGCCAGGCGGGGGTCGACCTCGATGGACACCCGTCCGTCCACGCCCTGGGTGGCCTCGTAGGTGGGGGCGAACAGGTCGCAGGCCTCGCGGACGTCGTCGGTGGTGATGGCCAGCACGGCCTCGTCGACGTCGGTGCCGGTCGCGGCGAGCTCGCGCACCTGGTCCTCGTAGGCGTCGTGGGCGGCCAGGGCGGCGGCGAAGATCGTGGGGTTCGTGGTCACGCCCACGACGTCCTTCTCCTCGATCAGCCGGCCCAGTCCCCCGGAGGTCAGGCGCTCACGGGAGAGGTCGTCGAGCCAGATCGAGACTCCGGCCTCGGAGAGCTTGCGGGTGGGAGTGGTCATGCGGTCCTCGGTTCTCTGCAGCCGGGCTGCAGTGCTGGTCGGGCGGGGGCGGGCACCGGTGATGCCGTGCCCGCCCCGCGGGCTGGGTGGTGGGGGGAACCGGTGCGGTTCAGCTTCCGGTGGGAGCGGTCTGGGCCGCGGCGGCCAGGGAGTCCTGGGCGGCGGTGGTGACCGCTTCGGCGGTGATGCCGAACTCGCGGTAGAGCCTCTGGTAGTCGGCCGACTCCCCGAAGTGCTCCAGGGACACGGCCCGCCCGGCGTCGCCGATCAGGTCTCGCCAGGACATGGCTATCCCGGCCTCCACGGAGACCCTGGCCTTGATCCGGGAGGGGATCACGGACTCGCGGTAGTCGGGGTCCTGGGCGTCGAACCACTCCCGGCAGGGCATGGACACGACCCGGGCGTTGATGCCCTGCGCGGCCAGCTGCGCCCGGGCCTGAACGGCCAGGGCGACCTCGGAGCCGGTGCCGATCAGGATCACGTCCGGTTCTGCGCCTCCGGGGGCCTGGGCCAGGACGTAGCCGCCGCGGGCGGTGCCCTCGGCGGAGGCGAACTTCTCGCCCTCGGCCTCGGGGTGGAGGTCCTCCCGGGCGAAGGTGGGCACGTTCTGGCGGGTCAGGGCGATCCCGGCCGGGCCGTGACGGTTCTCCAGCACCGTCCGCCAGGCGATGGCGGTCTCGTTGGCATCGGCCGGGCGGACCACGTCCAGGCCCGGGATCGCGCGCAGGGCCGAGAGCTGCTCGACCGGCTGGTGGGTGGGCCCGTCCTCGCCCAGGCCGATCGAGTCGTGGGTCCACACGTAGATGGCCGGGACCTTCATCAGCGCGCCCAGGCGCACGGCCGGGCGCTGGTAGTCGGAGAAGATCAGGAACGTCCCGCAGAACGCCCGGGTCTGGGAGGACATCACGATGCCGTTGACGATCGCCGCCGCGGCGTGCTCGCGGATCCCGAAGTGCAGCACCCGCCCGTAGGGGTCCCCGGACCACTTGGCCGTGGAACGGGCCGCCGGGATGAAGGACTTGGCGGACTCGATGGTCGTGTTGTTGGACCCGGCCAGGTCCGCCGACCCGCCCCACAGCTCCGGGAACGTGGCGGCGATCGCGTTGATGACCTTGCCCGAGGCCGCCCGGGTCGCCACGTCCGCCCCCGCCTCGAAGACGGGGAAGGCGTCCGCGTAGTTCTCGGGCAGTTCCTCGGCCCGGATCCGGTCGTAGAGGCTCGCCCGGTCGGGGTTGGCCTGACGCCAGGCGGAGAACTGCTCCTCCCACCGCGCCCGGACCTCCTTCATCCGATCCTGGATGCCCCGGGTGTGGGCGATCACCTCATCCTCCACCACGAAGGACTTCTCCGGGTCGAAGCCGAGGACCTCCTTGGTCGCGGCGACCTCCTCGGCCCCGAGCTTGGAGCCGTGGATGCCCCCGGTGTTCTGCTTGCCCGGGGCCGGGAACCCGATGACCGTGCGCAGGGCGATCAGCGAGGGCTTGGCGGTCTGCGCCTTCGCGGCGCGGATCGCCGCGTAGAGCTCGGCCACGTCCTCGACGTAGTCCCCGGACTTCGTCCAGTCCACCCGTGCCACGTCCCAGCCGTAGGCGGCGTAGCGGGCGCACACGTCCTCGGTGAAGGCCACGTCGGTGTCGTCCTCGATGGAGATGTGGTTGTCGTCGTAGATCACCACGAGATTGCCCAGCTCCTGGACACCGGCCAGCGAGGACGCCTCGGAGGTGATCCCCTCCTGCAGGTCCCCGTCGGAGGCGATCACGTACACCATGTGGTCGAAGGGAGAGCTCCCCGCGGCGGCCTCGGGATCGAGCAGGCCCCTCGTGTAGCGCTGGGCGTAGGCGAACCCGACCGCCGAGGCCAGGCCCTGGCCCAGCGGGCCGGTGGTGATCTCCACCCCGGTGGTGTGCCGGTACTCCGGGTGTCCCGGGGTCTTCGAGCCCCAGGTCCGCAGGGACGCGATGTCCTCGAGCTCCATCCCGTACCCGGACAGGAACAGCTGCAGGTACAGCGTCAGCGAGGTGTGGCCCGGGGAGAGGACGAACCGGTCACGCCCGGTCCACCGGTCATCGGTCGGGTCGTGGACCATCACCTTCTGGAACAGCAGATACGCCGCCGGCGCCAAGGACATCGCGGTCCCCGGATGCCCATTGCCCACCTTCTCCACCGCATCCGCCGCCAGCACCCGGACAGTGTCCACGGCACGCCGGTCGAGTTCGGTCCACGTCAGCTTCTGATCGAGATCGGTCACGA
>NZ_JBISWL010000039.1:0-8471 GCF_044462265.1 Kocuria rhizosphaerae | reverse complement strand
GCAGGCCGAGGACGCGGCCACGGAGTCCGCCACCCCGGAGGCCACGGACGAGGCCGCCGAGCAGGAGGCCCCCGAGAAGTCCGCCGAGCAGGCCCCGGAGGCCGAGGCCCAGCAGAGCGGCGAGGGCACCGAGATCACCCTGCCGGCGCTCGGTGAGTCCGTGACCGAGGGCACCGTGACCCGGTGGCTCAAGCAGGTCGGCGACGAGGTCGCCGTCGACGAGCCGCTGCTGGAGGTCTCCACCGACAAGGTCGACACCGAGGTCCCCTCCCCGGTGGCCGGGACCCTGCTGGAGATCCGGGTGCAGGAGGACGAGGACGCCGAGGTCGGGCAGGTCCTGGCCGTCATCGGCTCCGGCTCGCCGCAGGAGGCCCCCGCCCAGGAGAAGCCCTCCGCCGAGGAGAAGCCCTCCGCCGAGCAGGCCGAGGACGCGGCCACCGGCGAGCAGGAGGAGGCGCCCTCGCGCGAGGAGGCCCCCGTGCGCACCGAGGAGCCCGCCGTCGCGGAGTCCTCGGGGAACGGGAAGGAGGAGGCCGAGGAGGAGAAGCCGGGCACCACCGACGGCTCCGACGGGTCGGCCTACGTCACCCCGCTCGTCCGCAAGCTGGCCAAGAAGGAGGGCGTCGATCTGTCCACGGTGACCGGCACCGGCGTGGGCGGACGCATCCGCAAGCAGGACGTGCTCGCCGCCGCGGAGCAGCAGAAGGGCGCCCAGGCCCCCGAGGCACCGGCCGAGCCCGCGACGGCCGCCCCGACGCCGGACGAGAGGCGCGGCACCACGGAGAAGGCGCCGCGGATCCGCCTGACCATCGCCCAGCGCATGCGCGAGTCGCTGCAGGAGGCGGCGCAACTCACCCAGGTGACCGAGGTCGACATGACCCGCGTGGCGGGGCTGCGGGACCGCGCGAAGGCGAAGTTCCAGGAGCGGGAGGGCGCCAAGCTCACCTACCTGCCGTTCTTCGCCAAGGCCGTGGCCGAGGCCCTGCAGGTGCACCCCAAGCTCAACGCCACCTTCAAGGAGGCCGAGAAGGAGATCGTCTACAACCCTGCCGAGAACATCGCGATCGCCGTGGACACGCCGCGCGGTCTGCTGGTCCCCGTCATCAAGAACGCGGGTGACCTCAACCTCGGCGGGCTGGCCAAGAAGATCGCCGACGTGGGCTCGCGGGCCAAGGACGGCAACATCACCCCGGACGACCTGACCGGCGGAACGTTCACGATCACGAATCTGGGCTCCTTCGGCGCTCTGTTCGACACCCCGATCATCAACCAGCCGCAGGTCGCGATCCTCGGCACGGGATCGATCGTGAAGCGCCCCATGGTCGTCTCCGACGCCGACGGCAACGACACGATCGCCATCCGCCAGATGTGCTACCTGTCGCTGACCTACGACCACCGCCTGGTCGACGGCGCCGACGCCGGCCGCTTCCTGCAGACGCTCAAGGCTCGGCTCGAGGAAGGCCGCTTCGAGTCCGAGGTGGGTCTCTGACCGGCGCCCCGGCCCGCCGCTGACGGCCGGCACGACGAGAGGGTGTGTTCCTGAGCACAGGGGCACGCCCTCTCGTCGTAGGCGCACCCGGCTCCGATAGTCTCGGAGGCATGACCTTCCTGACCGGACTCCTCGTCCTCCTGCACCTCCTCGGCGCCGCGATCATCGTCGGAACATGGATCTACACCATGAAGCGGCCCACCGTCTCCCCGGGTCAGTTCCACGCCTCCCTGCTGAGCCTGGTCACGGGCGTGCTGCTCGTCGGCATCCACGAGATGGGCGACGGCGAGGTCAACCACGTCAAGATCGCGGTCAAGCTGCTGATCGCGCTCGCCGTGGCGACCGCCGCCTACGTGGGCCAGCGCAGGACCAGGCACGATCAGCCCGTCTCGACCGGCCTGGCCCACACCGTGGGCGGCCTGGCACTGGTGAACATGGCCGTCGCCACGCTCTGGCCGGTCTGATCCGCCCCGTCCACGCCCTGCCCGACCCCCGGTGCCGCCGCTCAGCGCCGGGGGTCCGTCGTCCCCGGAGCGGGCGGGGCCGACCGCTCCGGCCCGCCGGCCGGGGCGGGCACCACCTCGCCCAGGCGCCACCCCCGGGCCGTGCGGACGACGACCACCTCGACGGTCTGCACCCACGTGTCGCCGGCGGCCACCACCCCCGGCGCGTTGCCGGGTTCGCCCCGATGGCCGCGGACGTGGACCTCGGCCATGTAGGCTGCGGCCGGCGGACCGGCCGGCCCGCCCCGCTCGACCTGCCGGGCCTCGCCGACCGACAGCTCCAGCCCGCCGAACGGCCGTGCACCGTCCCCCGCCGTGCGCTCCAGGAGACGGCGGTCCGCGGCCGCGGCCTCCGCTCCGGGGGCGTAGACCTCCTCCAGCAGTCCGGCGTCGCCCGTCCGCAGCGCCGTGCCGCGCAGGGCCACGAGCTCCTCGAGGGCTTCCCGGGGGCCGCCGGGCACCGGCCCGCCCGCCGCGCCGGCCGGCTGCCGGCGGGCGGCGCCGGCCGCGTCCCGGAAGGCGGACGGGACCGAGGCACTCTCCGCCGGCCCGAGCCGTGGCCGGACCCGCGGCACCTCCTGCGGCCCGTCCGGCGTCGCCGCCGGTCCGACCAGCGCGCCGCCCAGCACCAGGACGGCACCGCCGGCCAGCAACGCCGCGGACCGGCGGACGTGCCGTACCCGCGGGACGGGCCGCCGGCGGGGCCCCGGGACCACGGGCGGTGGCTCCTCCGCCGCCCGGGCGAACCGGGCGGCGAGCTGTGCGGCGACGGGCCGGTCCGCGGGGTCCTCGGCGAGCGCCGCCGTCACGACCTCGATCAGTCCCGGCGGGACGTCCGGCCGCAGTACGGTCAGCGGGACACGGTGGGCGCCCTCCCCCGGCGCCCGTCCGGTCAGTGCCGTCCACGCCACGACGCCGAGGGCGCGGACGTCCTCCGGACGGCTCCCGGCCCCCGTGCCGGGGCCGATGGCCGCCGGCGGGGGCGCGTCGGCCCCGGTGATCGTCGCCCCGGCCGGCGGGCCGCGGAAGAGGATCTGACGGGCGGTGAGAGCGCCGTGGCACCGGCCTCGTCCGTGCAGCACCGCCAGACCGGCCGCGGCGTCACGCAGGACGGGACAGAGCTCCGCCGAGTCCGGCCGGGCCCGGTCCACCAGTCGATCGGCGAGGGAGCCGCCCGCCAGGTTCTCCTCGACGACCCCGACGGGTTCCGCCGCGGGACCGAGCAGTCCGCGGACGGCCACCACGTGCGGGTCCTCGCAACCCGCCAGGGCCACCGCGAGGGCGCGGGCACCGGCCCACGACCGCTCCCGCTCCGGGGCGGTGCCCCCGGAGCAGAGGTGGAGCACGAAGTGCTCGCCCGAGTGCCCCTCCCGCACGAGCCAGGCGTCGCCGCCGAGCAGTCGCACGGGCTCCAGCCCCTCCTCCGGGGGCAGCCGCGGGGGCACGGGCGGTGCTCCCACGGCCGTCCCGGCCCCGTGGGCACGCACGGCCGCGGCGATCCGGTCCCGTGCCGCGGGCACGGGCCCGACCGGTTCGAGCGGGGCGTGCTGCTGGTGCGAGGCGTGGTCCATCCGCCCAGCATGCCCGCCCGGCCCGGGCCCTGCCGGCGCCGTCCACAGCCCCACTCCGGAATCGCGCGCCGTCGCCGCGCGATAGGCTGGGGTCATGTCCCTCGCCTTCGAACGACTCGGCTTCGACCCGCACCTCGTCGACTACCGCTCGGCGCTCGAACTGCAGCAGAACGTGCACCGGCAGGTCGTCGCGGGCGAGCGGAACAACACGGTCCTGCTGCTCGAGCACCCGCCCGTCTACACCGCCGGCCGGCGCACGGAGCGGCACGAGTATCCCGCCGACGGGACCGAGGTCGTGGAGATCGGCCGCGGCGGCAAGCTCACCTACCACGGGCCGGGGATGCTCGTGGGCTATCCGATCGTCCGCCTGACCACGCCCATCGACGTGGTGCGCTTCGTGCGCCTGCTGGAGGAGATCATCCTGGCGGTGGTCGCGGACTTCGGGGTGGATGCCACGACCGTGGCCGGCCGCTCCGGGGCGTGGGTGCTCGCCGACGAACGGGGGCCCGATCGCAAGATCGCCGCGATCGGCGTGCAGGTCTCGCGGCGGACGACGATGCACGGCTTCGCCCTGAACTGCTCCAACGACCTGCGCCCGTTCGGCACCTTCATCCCGTGCGGTATCACGGACGCCTCCGTCACGAGCATCTCGCAGGAGACGGGCCGAACCGTGACCCCGGCGGCCGTCGTGGACCGGGTGGAGCAGGAAATATCCGCCCGCCAGGACGAGTTGTGCGAACAGTTCCTCCCGTCCCTTCCCCCGGGGCCCCTGCCCTGGACGACCGCCGTCAGCTGACCCGCACCGTCCCCCGGCACCACCGGGACCGGAGCACCACCGTCGACATCTCGACAAGGAGACCGACCATGACCGTTGCCCCCGAGGGCCGCCGCCTGTTGCGCGTGGAAGCCCGCAACGCCGAGACGCCCATCGAGAAGAAGCCGTCCTGGCTCAAGAACACGGCCCGCATGGGACCGGAGTTCCAGGAGCTGAAGTCGCTGGCGCGCGGAAAGGGCCTGCACACGGTGTGCGAGGAAGCCGGTTGTCCCAACATCTACGAGTGCTGGGAGGACCGGGAGGCGACGTTCCTGATCGGGGGGTCCAAGTGCACCCGCCGCTGCGACTTCTGCGACATCGCCACGGGCCGGCCCGACCCGCTGGACTTCACCGAGCCGCGCAAGGTCGCCGAGTCCGTGAAGGAACTGGGCCTGCGCTACGCGACCGTCACCGGTGTGGCCCGCGACGACCTCGACGACGGCGGCGCGTGGCTCTACGCGGAGACGATCCGCGCGATCCACACCCTCAACCCCAACACCGGCGTGGAGATCCTGATCCCGGACTTCCAGGGCAAGCCGGACCGGCTCCAGCAGGTCATCGACGCCGAGCCGGAGGTCTTCGCCCACAATGTGGAGACCGTCCCCCGCATCTTCCGCCAGATCCGCCCGGCGTTCACCTACGAGCGCTCCCTGGACGTCATCACCCAGGGCAAGGACGCGGGCATGATCACCAAGTCCAATCTCATCCTCGGCATGGGGGAGACCAACGAGGAGATCCACGAGGCGCTGTGCGACCTCAACGACGCCGGCTGCGACATCATCACGCTGACCCAGTACCTGCGTCCCTCCCCGCTCTTCCACCCCATCGACCGCTGGGTCAAGCCCGAGGAGTTCGTCGAGCTGTCCGAGCTGGCGGAGGAGATCGGCTTCCTGGGCGTCATGGCCGGCCCGATGGTCCGCTCGTCCTACCGTGCCGGGCGGCTGTGGGCCCGCGCCATGGAGAAGTCCGGCCGGGAGATCCCCGCCCACCTCGCACACATCGAGGACGAGGGGACCGCGTCCCAGGAGGCATCCTCCCTCGTGCAGCGACTCCGCTGAGACCGGGCCCGGCCCGGCCTGCCCCACCCGCTAGACTGGAGGACGGGTCACGGCGGGACCCTCGAGTGCGCCCGCCGCAGGTCCCCCAGGAACACCGCCACCGCACCACAGGACGAGGTCTCACCGTGTCACCTTCCAAGTCGCGCCCGTCGTCGCGAACTTCCTCCGCCGGGAAGCCGGCCGGCAAGCCCACCCGGGCGCAGCGGCGGGAGGAGAAGAAGAAGCGGAAGGCGGCCAAGGGCCCCGGCTTCCTGGGCCAGATCAAGCAGGTCTTCCGCATGACCCGCGAGGCCGAACCGAACATCGGCTGGTGGATGCTGCTCGTGGGGGTGGGCGTCCTGCTGGTCTTCCTCCTCGTCGGCGTGCTGGTGGGCAACTGGATCACCGGCCTCCTCGTCGGCCTGCCCTTCGCCGTGCTCTCGGCCTCCTTCCTGCTGTCCCGGCGCGCCGAGCGCGCGGCCTTCGCCCGGATAGAGGACCAGCCCGGTGCGGCGGGCGCCGCCCTGTCCTCGTTGCGCCGCGGGTGGATCGTCGAGGACCAGCCCGCGGCGATCGATCCCCGCACCCGCGACCTCGTGTTCCGCGCGGTCGGCCGCCCCGGCGTGGTCCTCGTGACGGAGGGCCCCGCCGGCCGCGTCGACAAGCTGGTCACCAAGGAGCGCCGCCGGATCGGGCCCGTCATCCAGAACGTGCCCATCCACGTCATCAAGACCGGCAAGGGCGAGGACCAGGTGCCCCTGCGCGACGTCGCCAAGCGCATGAAGAAGCTCGAGAAGAAGCTCACGCAGCAGGAGGTCCAGACCGTCCACAAGCGGATCAGCACCCTGAGCAACCGGCTGCCGATCCCCAAGGGCGTCGACCCGCAGCGCGCCCGCCCGGACCGCAAGTCCATGCGCGGCCGCTGAACCGGCATCCCCCGAACCGGCATCCCACAGCGACGGAGCCCCTCCCCTTCTGGCGGAAGGCGAGGGGCTCCGTCGTCGGAAGGGACGGCTCAGCGGGTGCGGACCACCAGCGTGCCGACGGCCCGGTCGTGGAGGCCGCGCTGGTCGGGGTCGAAGACGACCGGCGGGATCAGCAGGCACAGCAGCAGGGACCGCAGCGCGGACCGCGCGAAGCCGGCCGGACGGCCGTCGAGGGTCTGGACCTGCAGTCCCAGCACGAGGTGGCCGGGCGTGTGGCCGGTCGCCCCGACCAGCAGGACGTTCAGAACGAACAGGCATGCCAGGGTCCCGAGACCGTGCGCGTTCCACTCGGGGACCAGCAACTGGGCGAGCCCCCAGCACAGGAACCAGTCCAGCACCAGGGCCACGGCCCGCCGCCCGAAGCGGCCGACGGAGCCCGGCCCCTCCGCGGGACGCCCGAGCCGCTCGCCGGGGTGTCCGTGGCCGGTGGCCGGCCCCTCGAGCCATGAGCCCACGTCTCGTCTGTCGATCATCGATCCAGGATATCGGGCCCGTCCGTCACCTAGACTGGCCGAGGACCGTGGCGCAGTGGCCTCCTCGCGTAACACCGTGGAAACGTCTGTGATACGGAGCCTTAATGCCCGGTCCGTAGCGTTGACCGCGGAATCGGACGCCGCTGGCGGCTCACGGGCACGGCGGTCCAGCCCAGCTATCAAGGAGAACAGCACATGTTCCAGTCACCCGAGGAAGTCCTCACGTTCATCAAGGACGAGGAGATCGTCTTCGTCGACATCAGGTTCACGGACCTGCCCGGCGTCCAGCAGCACTTCAACCTCCCGGCCAAGTCGGTGGACGACGACTTCTTCGTGCACGGCCAGCTGTTCGACGGCTCCTCCATCCGCGGGTTCCAGGGCATCGCGGAGTCGGACATGCAGCTCATCCCCGACCCCACCTCCGCGTTCGTGGACCCGTTCCGCGTGGAGAAGACCCTCGTCGTGACCTGTTCGATCGTCAACCCGCGCACCGGTGAGCCCTACCACCGCGACCCCCGCGGTGTGGCCGAGCGAGCCGAGGCCTACATGACCTCCACGGGCATCGCCGACATCGCCAACTTCGCCTCCGAGGCCGAGTTCTTCATCTTCGAGGACGTCCGCTACGACGTCCAGCCGCAGGGCTCCTTCTACGCCATCGACTCCGACGAGGCCCCCTGGAACTCCGGTCGCAAGGAGGAGGGCGGGAACCTCGGCAACAAGACCTCCACCAAGGGCGGCTACTTCCCGGTCTCCCCCGTGGACAAGCAGGCCGACCTGCGCGACGCCATGTGCGTGGCGCTGGACGAGGTCGGTCTCGAGGTCGAGCGCTCCCACCACGAGGTGGGCGCCCCCGGTCAGGCCGAGATCAACTATCGGTTCAACACCCTCACGAAGGCCGCGGACGACCTGCAGAAGTTCAAGTACGTCATCAAGAACACCGCGGACGCCTTCGGCAAGTCGGCCACGTTCATGCCCAAGCCCGTGTTCAACGACAACGGCTCCGGCATGCACTGCCACCAGTCGCTGTGGAAGGGCGGCGAGCCGCTGTTCTACGACGAGAAGGGCTACGCCGGGCTCTCCGACCTCGCACGCTGGTACATCGGCGGGCTGCTCGAGCACTCCTCCGCGGTGCTCGCCTTCACCAACCCGACGGTCAACTCCTACCGCCGCCTGGTCAAGGGTTTCGAGGCCCCGGTCAACATGGTGTACTCGCAGGGCAACCGCTCCGCCGGCATCCGCATCCCGATCACCGGCACGAACCCCAAGGCCAAGCGCCTCGAGTTCCGCGCCCCGGACCCCTCGTGCAACCCGTACCTGGCGTTCGCGGCCCAGCTGATGGCCGGCCTGGACGGCATCCGCAACCGCATCGAGCCGGCCGACCCGATCGACAAGGACCTCTACGAGCTGCCCGCCGAGGAGGCCAAGGACATCAAGAAGGCCCCGGCCTCGCTCGAGGAGGCCCTGCTGGCCCTGGAGGAGGACCACGAGTTCCTGCTCGCCGGTGACGTCTTCACCGAGGACACCGTCCAGTCCTGGATCGAGTACAAGCGCGAGTTCGAGCTCAAGCCGCTGTCCGTTGTCCCGCACCCGCTGGAGTT
>NZ_JBISWL010000038.1:0-15590 GCF_044462265.1 Kocuria rhizosphaerae | reverse complement strand
GACGACGATGTCGAAGTCGTCGGTGAGGTTGGCGATCGAGGCGTTGGTGACCTTCACGTCCTCGAAGCCGGCCGCCCGGACCTTGTTGCGCAGCACCGAGGCGCCCATGGCGGAGGAGCCCATCCCGGCGTCGCAGGCGAAGACGATGTGGCGGACCGGAGCGCCCTCGGCCAGCGCCCGGGCGCTGTCGCCGCCGGTGTCCGCGCCCCCGCTGGAGCCCAGGACGGCGGAGGAGACGGTGGACTTCTTGCCCTTCATCGACTCCATGCTCGCGGTCGCGGCCGCCAGGTCGCCCTCGCCCCTGTCCCGGGAGGCCTTCAGGATCACCGAGGCCACCACGAAGGACACCGCCGAGGCCACCACCACCGCCAGCACCACCCCCACATAGGAGTCCGAGGCCGTCTGGGCCAGCACCGCGATGATCGACCCCGGCGCCGCCGGAGCCCGCAGCCCCGCCCCGAAGACCGTCAGCGTGAAGATCCCGCTGGCCCCACCGGCGATCGCGGCCAGGATCAACGCCGGCTTCATCAGCACGTAGGGGAAGTAGATCTCGTGGATCCCCCCGAAGAAGTGGATCAGCGCCGCCCCCGGGGCGCTCGCCCGGGCCGCCCCCCGCCCGAAGACCATGTACGCCGCCAGGATCCCCAGCCCCGGACCCGGATTGGCCTCCAACAGGAACAGGACGGACTTGCCCTGCTCCAACGCCTGGGTGGTGCCCAACGGGGTGAGGATCCCGTGGTTGACCGCGTTGTTCAAGAACAGCACCTTCGCCGGCTCGATCAGGATCGAGGTCAACGGCAGCAACCCCCGCGAGACCAAGAACTCCACCGCCGCCGCGGCCGCCCCGGAGAACACCAGCACCGCCGGACCGATCACGAAGAACCCCACACTGGCCATCAGCGCCCCCACGATCCCCGCGGAGAAGTTGTTCACCAGCATCTCGAAACCGGGCTTGATCTTCCCGTCCCAGATCCCGTCGATGCGCTTCATCAACCACGCCGTGGCCGGGCCCATCAGCATCGCCCCGATGAACATCGGGATGTCCGCCCCCACGATCACCCCCATCGTGGCGATCGCCCCCACCACACCACCACGCACGTCATAGACCATCCGCCCACCCGTGTAGGCGATCAGCAACGGCAGCAAATACGTGATCATCGGGCCCACCAGACCCGTGTGCGGATCCCCCGCCGCGTCCTCCCCGAACCCGCCCAAGGGCCCGAACGGGGTGAACCCCGCCTCGATGAAGAACGCCGTGATCAGCCCCCAGGCGATGAACGCCCCGATATTGGGCATGATCATCCCCGACAGGAACGTCCCGAAACGCTGCACATGCGCCCGCGCCGCGGACGACCGCCCACCCGCTGGCGCTGCTGTGGTCTCCGACGTCGTTCTCGTGGCCATGGTGCCGTCCTGACTCTCGAACGGATGCGCTCCCTGTGACCTCGATCACGGGGACCGCCGGGGTGGGGCCAATGTACACCCGGGGCGGCCTCGTGTCGCCGAGGCGCCCCGCGCGGCCCGGCACGGCCCGCGCGGTCTAGACTGGACCCGATGACCGCCTCAACGCTGAGCGAACGCACCTCGCCCTTCGTGGAGCTGGACCGGCAGACCTGGTCGAGGCTCTCGAACGAGATCGATGTTCCTCTCACGCCTCGAGAGATCGAGAACCTGCGCGGCCTCGGCGACCGGCTCGACGTCGCGGAGGTCCGCGAGGTGTACCTTCCGCTCTCCCGGCTGCTGACGCTCTACGACGAGTCCTCCAACCGGCTCAACGCCTCGACCAACGCCTTCCTCGGCGAGCAGCACGCCCGGACCCCCTTCGTCATCGGCATCGCCGGGTCCGTGGCCGCGGGCAAGTCCACCACGGCACGACTGCTGCGCGAGCTGATGTCCCGGTGGCCCTCCACCCCGGACGTCCAGCTGATCACCACGGACGGCTTCCTCCGCCCCAACGCGGAGCTGCGGCGCCGCGGGCTCATGGACCGCAAGGGGTTCCCGGAGTCCTACGACCGCCGCGCGCTGCTCCGCTTCGTCGCCAAGATCAAGTCGGGCGTTCCCGAGGTGCGGGCGCCGAAGTACTCGCACCACAGCTACGACATCCTGCCCGGCGAGGAGGTCGTGGTGACCCGCCCCGACGTCGTCATCGTCGAGGGCCTCAACGTGCTCGCCCCCGCCAAGGTGGGGCCCGGGGACCGCGCCGCCCTCGCGCTGAGCGACTTCTTCGACTTCTCCATCTACGTGGACGCCCGCCCGGCGGACATCGAACGGTGGTACGTGGAGCGCTTCCAGGCCCTGCGCTACTCCGCGTTCGCGGACCCGGGCTCCTACTTCCACCGCTACGCCGACCTCTCCGACGACGAGGCGGTGGCGACCGCCACCGACATCTGGCGGCGGATCAACGAGCCCAACCTCATCGACAACGTCCAGCCGACCCGAGGCCGCGCCCGTCTGATCCTCTCCAAGGACTCGGACCACTCCATCCGGCGCGTGCTCCTGCGCAAGAACTGATGGGCTGGTCCCGGGCGGCTGCCGCGCTGCTGCTGGCGGTGCTCGCCGCCGGGTGCGCTCCGGAGACCCCGCCACCGTCCGCCCCGGCGACCTCGGTCCCGGCGACCTCGTCGCCGGCGGTCGCGCACCCGACGGTCGCGTCCCCGGCGGCCGCTTCCGCGTCGCCGACCCCGCCCGGGGACCCGGCGCACCCCGGTCCGGAGGTGCCGGACCCGCGCCCGGCCCCGGGCCCCCGCCCGGACCTGGACGACCCGGCCTCGACCGCCGTGGTCGTCAACAAGCGCCGTCCGCTCGTGCCGGCGGACTGGGCGCCCCCCGCCCTCCAGGACGTGGAGGGGCACCGGATGCGCCCCGAGGTCGCGGCGGCCCTCCGCGGCCTGCTCGCCGAGGCCCGCGCGGCGGGCGTGCCGATCCGGATCGTGTCGGGCTACCGGTCCTACGACGTGCAGGCGGAGACCTACGCGGGCTGGGTCGCGCAGCTGGGACAGGCGGAGGCCGACGCCGTCTCCGCACGGCCGGGGCACTCCGAGCACCAGACCGGTCTGGCCGTGGACGTGGGGGACGGCGGCCCGTGCGACCTGCGGGAGTGCTTCGCCGGCACCGCGGCCGGGACCTGGGTGGCCGAGCACGGACCCCGGCACGGGTTCGTCATCCGGTATCCGCAGGGCGCGCGTGCCACCACCGGCTACGCCTACGAGCCGTGGCACCTGCGCTACCTCGGTCCGGAGCGTGCCGGGGCCCTCGTGCGGTCGGGAGCCGGGACGCTGGAGGAGTTCTCCGGCCTGCCCCCCGCCCCGGACTACCCGGCGGAACCGCCCCGCGACGACTGAACCGGCGACGGGGATAGTCTCGGCACATGCTCAGAGGATTCAAGGAATTCATCATGAAGGGCAATGTCCTGGACCTGGCCGTCGCCGTGATCGTCGGTGCCTCCTTCGCCCAGGTCGTCGACGCCCTCGTCGAGGCCGTGCTCATGCCGGTCGTCTCGGCCCTGGTGGGCTCACCGGACTTCGACTCGTTCGCCGTGGTCACGCTCAACGGCAACGACATCAGGTTCGGGGTCCTGCTCACGGCCCTCGTGAACTTCCTGCTCGTCGCCGCCGCCGTGTACGCCGCGATCGTCCTGCCGATGAACAGGTTGATCGAGGCGCGCAATCGCCGCCTCGGCATCGCGCCCGCCACCGAGGAGGCCGACCCGCAGGTCCAGCTCCTCACCGAGATCCGGGATGCGCTGCACCAGCGCCCCTGACCCCGACCCGGTCTGCCCGAAACGGGCCCGGGTCCGGCCTCAGACGGTGAGGGACAGCTCCTGGGCCACGACCGCCGCCAGGTGCTCCGCCTCGGACCGCGCCGTCTCCTCGGTGCCGGCCTCGACCATCACCCGGACCACCGGCTCGGTGCCCGAGGGCCGCAGCAGCACACGCCCGGTCTCCCCCAGACGCTGCTCGACCTCCGCGACCGCGGCCTGCACGACCGGGTGGGAGCCCACGGCGGCGCGGTCCACGCCGCGCACGTTGATCAGGACCTGCGGCAGGCGGGTCATGACCCGGGCCAGCTCCGCGAGCGGGGTGCCGGTCTGGGCCACGCGGGAGGCGATCATGAGCCCGGTGAGCAGCCCGTCGCCGGTCGTGGCGTAGTCCGACATGATGACGTGACCGGACTGCTCGCCGCCCAGGTTGTAGCCGTGCTCGGTCATCGTCTCCAGGACGTAGCGGTCCCCCACGGCGGTCTCCCGCACGTCGATCCCCGCCTCGCGCAGGGCGAGCTTGAGCCCCAGATTGCTCATCACGGTGGCCACGAGGGTGTCGTCGACGAGCCGGCCGGCGTCCTTCAGGGCCAGCGCCAGGATGGCCATGATCTGGTCGCCGTCGACCTCCCGCCCGGAGGCGTCCACCGCGAGGCAGCGGTCGGCGTCGCCGTCGTGGGCGATGCCGAGGTCCGCGCCCAGCTCCACGACGGTCCGCTGCAGCGGCCCGAGGTGGGTCGAGCCGCAGCCCTCGTTGATGTTGAGCCCGTCCGGCTCCGCCCCGATGACGTGGACCGTGGCCCCGGCGTCGCGGAACGCGTCCGGGGAGACGCCGCTCGCGGCCCCGTGGGCGCAGTCGAGCACGATCGTCAGCCCCTCGAGGCGCTGGGGGATCGCCCCCACGAGGTGCAGGACGTACCGGTCCTCGGCGTCGGTGAGCAGGCTGATCCGGCCGACGTCGGCGCCCGTGGGCCGGGGGAAGCGGCCCGACTCGTAGACGGCCTGGATCTCGTCCTCCACGCGGTCCGGGAGCTTCCGCCCGCCGTGGGCGAGGAACTTGATCCCGTTGTCCGGGGCGGGGTTGTGGGAGGCGGAGATCATCACCCCGAAGTCGGCCCCGAGGTCCGCCACGAGGTACGCGAGCGCGGGTGTCGGCAGGACCCCGGCGTCGTGGACGTCCACTCCCGAGCCGGCGAGGCCGGCCGCGACGGCGGCGCTGAGGAACTCGCCGCTGGCCCGTCCGTCCCGGGCGAGGACCGCGTAGGGGCGCCGGCCTGCGGGGGCGTGGCCGTGGCCCAGGACGACCGCGGCCGCCTGCGCCAGGTCCAGTGTCATGTTGGCTGTGAGGAGGTCGTTCGCGAGGCCGCGGACGCCGTCCGTTCCGAATAATCTAGACATCGGAGCCCATCCTACGTTCCCGCTGCGGCCAGGGGCGGGAGGCTCGGCGCAGACGCACGGACCCCGTCCGCTCCGGTGTGCACCGGGGAGGACGGGGTCCGTGGGGCGGACGACGGGCCGGGGGCCCGTACTGTCAGCGCTTGGAGTACTGCGGGGCCTTGCGGGCCTTCTTGAGTCCGGCCTTCTTGCGCTCGGTGACGCGGGCGTCACGGGTGAGGAAGCCGGCCTTCTTCAGCGACGGGCGGTTGTTGTCCATGTCGATCTCGTTCAGGGCGCGGGCCACGCCGAGGCGCAGGGCGCCGGCCTGGCCGGAGGGGCCACCGCCGTGGATGCGCGCGACGACGTCGTAGGCGCCCTCGAGCTCCAGCAGACGGAAGGGCTCGTTGACCTCCTGCTGGTGGAGCTTGTTCGGGAAGTAGTTCTCCAGGGTGCGCCCGTTGACGATCCACTGGCCGGAGCCGGGAACGACGCGCACGCGGGCGACGGCCTCCTTGCGGCGGCCGACGGCCTGCCCGGAGACGGTCAGGGCCGGGCGCTCGGCGGCGACGGCGGTCTCCGCGGCGGGGGCGGACTCGGAAGTGTAGCTGTTCAGCTGCTCCTCGCCGTCCACGGTGTTCTGCTCGTCAGTATTCTGAGCCACGATTCTCCTCGCTGGTTGTCTGTCGTAGGCCCGGTTACTGGGCGACCTGGGTGAACTCGAAGGTCTTCGGCTGCTGGGCACCGTGCGGGTGCTCCGGGCCGGCGTAGACCTTCAGCTTGGACATCTGCTGGGCGGCCAGCTTGTTCTTGGGGAGCATGCCCCGGATGGCCTTCTCCACGGCGCGGACCGGGTTCTTCTCCAGCAGCTCGGCGTAGGTGGTGGACTTGAGCCCCCCGGGGTAGCCGGAGTGGCGGTAGGCCCGCTTCTTCTCGAGCTTGGCGCCCGTCAGGGCGACCTTCTCGGCGTTGACGATGATGACGAAATCACCGGCGTCCACGTGGGGAGCAAAGGTCGGCTTGTGCTTTCCGCGCAGCAGCGTTGCGGTCTGGCTGGCAAGACGACCCAGGACGACGTCGGTGGCATCGATGACGTGCCACTGGCGCTGGATGTCACCGGGCTTCGGGGTGTACGTACGCACGTTAGTTTGCCTTCGTTCGGGTTCTCTCGGTGGCGCTAGTTGGGGTCACGCCGTTTCTCGGTGTGCCGTCCGGGGCTCGGGTGAGGACCGAGCTGCATCCGGTGCCCGAGACCCCGGTGCACCGGAGCGCCATGCGTCCTGCAACTGGACGGCGGATCCGGGTACACGTGAACCGAGGCGGGACACGCACAACAGCAACCCACGATATCGGATGGAGCCGCCAAAGACCACTCGGCGCATACACCGCGGCCCGGCGGGGGTCAATCTCCGCGGCCGGACCACGGGTCCGCGTCGGCCCCGCTGTCCGCGACCGGCCCCGCGGGGCGCACGGGCGGGCGGAGCGCCCGGGTGCGGTCGGCCCGCTCCCCCACCGCGGCGTCGTCCGGGTAGCGCACCTCCTCCAGCACCAGCGCGTGGGCCGGGGCCAGCAGGACCCGTGCGTCCCGGACCCGGTCCGCCAGACGGCGGCCGAGCCACTGCGGGTCGGCACGGCCCGCACCGACGCGCACGGCCGCGCCGACCACGGAGCGGACCATGTGGTGGCAGAACGCGTCCGCCTCGATGCCGAGGACCACGAGCCCGTCGGCGTCCCTCCGCACGGACACGTCCAGGACCTCGCGCACGGTCGTGGCCCCCTCCCGCGGGCGGCAGAAGGCCAGGAAGTCGTGCAGCCCCACGAGCCCGCGCACGGACGCCGCCATCGCCGGGACGTCGAGCACGTCCTTCGTCCACCAGGTCAGGTGCCGGGTGAGCGGGTCACGGCCGGCGGCGCCGTCGTCGATGCGGTAGCTGTAGCGGCGGGAGACCGCGGAGAAGCGCGCGTCGAACCCCGCCGGCGCCTCGGCCGCGCGCCGGACCACCACCGCCCCGGGGCACTCGGCGAGCCCCCGCTCGCGTCGACCGCGGCCGAGCACGTGCGACAGGGTCCCGGTGAGCCGCCGCTGCAGCGCGGCGCCGGGGTCCTCCGCCCGGCCCCGCGCCATCGCCGTCCACTCCTGCGGCGTGAGGTCCATGTGGACCACCTGCCCGCGCGCGTGGACGCCGGTGTCGGTGCGGCCGGCCACCACCACGCGGACGTCCCGGCGCACGAGCAGGCCGAGGGCGTCCTCGAGGGCTCCCTGGACCGTCGGCAGCTCCGGCTGCCGGGCCCACCCCGCGAAGGGCGCGCCGTCGTAGGCCAGGTCGACGCGCACGCGGACGGCGGGCCGGGACTCGGTCATGGCTGCTCCTCGGGATGCTGACGGGTGTGCGGGGCGGGCGCGCGGGGCGGGGCAGGGCACAGGTCCGGGTGCAGGCCCGGACACGGCGACGCCGCCGGGGACGGGGTCCCCGGCGGCGTGCACGGTGTCGGTCGCGGTCGGCGTCCGGTCAGCGCAGCTTCTGCGCGGCGGCGCCACCGGCCGGGTCGAAGCCGGCGGCCTCGGCGCTGGCGGGCGAGTCGAACCAGATCTCGGCGGTCGTGCCCGCGTACCAGCGGGAGCCGGGAACGTGGTACTTCATCGAGTTCTTGTTGCCCTTGACGTCGAAGCCCTCCGGGGCCTCGCCGGACTCCAGCGGCGCGTGCGAGCCGGGGTACTCCGCCTCGGCGTTGTCCGTGGCGACCTCGGCGGCCTGCTCGGAGCCGACCTCGGGGGCCTGCTCGTCGGCGGGGATCTCCTCGGCGGAGACCTCGGCGGCGGTGCTGTCCGCCGGGGTGTCGACCGGGGCGGCGGGGGCCGCGGCGGCCTTCTCGGTGGCGCGCTCGGCCTCGGCCACGGTGGCCTTCGTCGCGACGGGCTCCATCACGAGCTCGATGACGGCCATGGGGGCGTTGTCGCCCTTGCGGTTGCCGATCTTCGTGATGCGCGTGTAGCCCCCGTTGCGGTCCTCCATCGCCGCGGCGATGGAGGTGAACAGCTCGTGGACCACGGACTTGTCGGTCAGCTGCGCCAGCACGCGGCGCCGGGCGGCCAGGTCACCGCGCTTGGCGAAGGTGATCAGCCGCTCGGCGTAGGGACGCATCCGCTTCGCCTTGGTCACGGTGGTGGTGATGCGCTTGTGCTCGAAGAGCTGCTGGGACAGGTTCGCCAGCATCAGGCGCTCGTGGGCGGGGCCGCCTCCGAGGCGGGGTCCCTTGGTGGGAGTAGGCATGGTGGTTGATCTCCTGGAAGGCTGTCCCGGCCCGGGCGGACACCCGGCGGGACGGAACGGGAAGGACTAGTGGTCGTCGTCGTCGAACGGGTTCTCGTCGTCGATCGCGGCGGCACGAGCGGCGAGGTCGAAACCGGGGGGCGAGTCCTTGAGGGACAGGCCGAGGTCGACGAGCTTGGCCTTGACCTCGTCGATCGACTTCGCGCCGAAGTTGCGGATGTCCATCAGGTCTGCCTCGGAACGGCCCACGAGCTCGCCCACGGTGTGGATCCCCTCGCGCTTGAGGCAGTTGTACGACCGCACGGTCAGCTCGAGGTCCTCGATCGGCAGCGCCATGTCGGCGGCCATCGCGGCGTCGGTCGGCGAGGGGCCGATCTCGATGCCCTCGGCGGCCGCGTTGAGCTCCCGGGCGAGGCCGAACAGCTCGACCAGGGTCGTGCCGGCGGAGGCCACGGCGTCGCGCGGGGTGATGGCCTCCTTGGTCTCCACGTCCAGGACCAGCTTGTCGAAGTCCGTGCGCTGCTCGACACGGGTGGCCTCCACGCGGAAGGTCACCTTGAGCACGGGCGAGTAGATGGAGTCGACCGGGATGCGGCCGATCTCCGCGTCGCCCGCCTTGTTCTGGGCGGCCGAGACGTACCCGCGGCCGCGCTCGATGGTCAGCTCGAGCTCCAGCTGGCCCTTCGCGTTGAGCGTGGCGATGTGCAGCTCGGGGTTGTGGATCTCCACGCCCGCCGGGGCCGTGATGTCCGCGGCGGTGACGACGCCCGGGCCCTGCTTGCGCAGGTAGGCGACGACGGGCTCGTCCTGCTCCGAGGAGACGGCGAGCTTCTTGACGTTGAGGATGACCTCGGTGACGTCCTCCTTGACGCCCTCCACGGTGGAGAACTCGTGGAGCACGCCGTCGATCCGGATGCTGGTGACGGCCGCGCCGGGGATGGAGGAGAGCAGGGTGCGGCGCAGGGAGTTGCCGAGGGTGTAGCCGAAGCCGGGCTCGAGGGGTTCGATCATGAAGCGGGACCGGTTGTCGGCCACGACCTCTTCGGAGAGAGTGGGGCGCTGTGCGATGAGCACTGATGTTTCCTTTCAGCGGGCATCCGCTATATGACGCGCGCAAATGGTGGAAAACAGGTGACGGGTGCGGACCGGTGCCCGGTCCGTTGTCGGCGTGCCCACCGGGTCCCGCGGAGGGGAGCCGGTGGGCACGCCCGCATCAGACGCGGCGGCGCTTCGGCGGGCGGCAACCGTTGTGGGCGCTGGGGGTCACGTCCGAGATGGACCCGACCTCGAGGCCGGTGGCCTGCAGGGAGCGGATGGCGGTCTCGCGCCCGGAGCCCGGGCCCTTGACGAACACGTCGACCTTGCGCATCCCGTGCTCCTGGGCGCGCTTCGCGGCGGCCTCGGCGGCCATCTGCGCGGCGAAGGGCGTCGACTTGCGCGAGCCCTTGAAACCCATCTCCCCGGCGGAGGACCAGGAGAGGACGGCGCCGGTGGGGTCGGTGATCGTGACGATGGTGTTGTTGAACGTCGACTTGATGTGGGCCTGGCCCTGCGTGACGTTCTTCTTGTCCTTGCGACGAGGCTTGCGGGAAGCCGCTGCGCGAGTCTTCGGGGGCATGGAGATCTCCTACAAAGTTTTGGGAAGAGCGGTGAAGAGTGGTGGTGGGCCGTCCGCGGGACCGCACGGTCCCGGTGCCCGGACGGCGACGGGCTACTTCTTCTTGCCGGCCACCGTGCGCTTGGGACCCTTGCGGGTGCGGGCGTTGGTCTTGGTGCGCTGACCGTGCACCGGCAGACCGCGGCGGTGGCGAATGCCCTGGTAGCTGCCGATCTCGACCTTGCGGCGGATGTCGGCGGCCACCTCGCGGCGGAGGTCACCCTCAACCTTGTAGTTGCCTTCGATGAAGTCGCGCAGCTCCACGAGCTGCGTGTCGGTGAGCTCCCGGACACGCACGTCGCCCGAGATGCCGGTGGCCTCGAGGGTTTCGTGCGCGCGGGTGCGGCCCACGCCGTAGATGTAGGTGAGCGCGACTTCCAGCCGCTTCTCACGGGGAAGGTCGACGCCTGCGAGACGAGCCATATCGGCGGTTCTCCTTGTGTTCTACCAGAGGTCTGGAGCATCACTGCCCGGTCGGCGACGTTCCGTCGTCCGCCGGTCCCCGGCCTCTGTGCCGGGGGCACCCGCCCGGATCCCTCCGGTCGGGAGCGGTGCCCTTCTGAATCCACTTGCGTGGGGTGGTCGGGGCCTCTCAGCCCTGACGCTGTTTGTGGCGCGGGTTGTCGCAGATCACCATGACCACGCCGTGGCGGCGGATCACCTTGCACTTGTCGCAGATCGGCTTCACGCTCGGTTGGACCTTCATCGCATTCCTTCGCGTCGTTCTCTCGAGTGGAGGCGGGCCGGGCGCCCGCCGGTCCTACTTGTAGCGGTAGACGATACGACCGCGGGTGAGGTCGTACGGGCTGAGCTCCACCACCACGCGGTCCTCGGGGAGGATCCGGATGTAGTGCTGACGCATCTTGCCGGAGATGTGCGCGAGGACAAGGTGACCGTTGTTCAGCTCAACGCGGAACATCGCGTTGGGCAGAGCCTCGACCACAGTGCCTTCGATCTCGATGACTCCGTCTTTCTTGGCCATATCCTCCGCTAACTTCAGGTGCCTCCGCCGGGACGGTGGCAGGGTTTCGGGTGTACATCGTCGTTAAACGCCGCAGCGGACCCGTGCGCGTGCACCATCACCGTCAGGTGCGCGGTGACGGTCGGCGTGGTCCGAGGAGTGCGGAGTCGTTGGAGCACAGACAACCAACAGGACACTGTACGGTATCGGGGACGCGTCCCGCAACGCGGGCGCGCGGTCCCGGGCGGGAGGCGGGGACGGCGCTCAGACGGTCGCGGCCAGCTGCCCGCAGGCCCCGTCGATGTCGGAGCCCCGGGTGTCCCGCACGGTGGTCGGGATCCCGTGCGCCCGCAGCCGCTCCACGAAGTTCTGCTCCACGCCGGGGCGGGAGGCCGTCCACTTGGAGCCCGGGGTGGGGTTGAGGGGGATCGGGTTGACGTGCACCCACCCCGTGCCCCGGGCGTTGAGCTTCTCCCCCAGCAGGTCCGCCCGCCACCCGTGGTCGTTGATGTCGCGGATCAGCGCGTACTCGATGGACACGCGCCGGCCCGTGGCGTCGTAGTAGTCGCGGGCGGCGTCGAGCGCCTCGTCGACCTTCCACCGGGTGTTGATCGGGATCAGCTCGTCGCGCAGCTCGTCGTCGGGTGCGTGCAGGGACAGGGCGAGGGTCACCGGCAGCTTCTCCCGGGTGAACTTCCGGATGCCCGGGACGAGGCCCACCGTGGACATGGTGATCCCCCGGGCAGAGATGCCCAGGCCCTCGGGCGAGGGGTCCACGAGCCGGTGCACGGCACCGATCGCGGCCTTGTAGTTGGCGAGGGCCTCCCCCATGCCCATGAAGACGATGTTCGAGATCCGCAGCGGCTCCTGCTCGGCCCGGCCCACCCGGCCGCCGCGGAGCATCCGGGCGCCCTGCACCACCTGCTCGACCATCTCCGCGGCCGAGAGGTTGCGGGTCAGCCCGGCCTGGCCGGTCGCGCAGAACGGGCAGTTCATCCCGCAGCCCGCCTGCGAGGAGATGCACATGGTGACCCGGTTCGGGTAGCGCATGAGCACGGACTCGACGGTGGCGCCGTCGAAGAGCCGGTGCACTGTCTTGACCGTCGCCCCCTGGTCCGCCTCGAGGGTGCGCACCGTCGACAGCAGCGGGGGCAGGGTCTGCGCCACGAGCTCCTCGCGGCCCGCCGCGGGCAGGTCGGTCATGTCGGCGGGGTCGGCCGCGAACCGGTCGAAGTAGTGCCTGGAGAGCTGGCCGGCGCGGAAGGGCGGGTGGCCGAGCTCGGCGAGGAGCTCCCGGCGCCCGGCCATGTCGAGGTCGGCCAGGTGCCGCGGGGGCTTGCCCCGGCGCGGGGCGGCGAAGGTCAGCTGCCCCGGTGCGGGCCGGACGGTGAGCTCGACGGGCGTCCTGGTGCTCTGCTGCGGCGCCTGGGCCACGGTGGTCTCCTCGCTGGGTCGCGGGTCGGGGGCGGCGCTCACGGCCGGTCCTCGGGGATGGGGACGGGGGTCACGCCCAGCGGCTCGAGCTCGGAGGCCCCGCCGTCCTGCGCCGTGAGCACCCAGATGCCGTCGGCGTGCAGGGCCACGGAGTGCTCCCACTGGCTGGAGCGCCCGCCGTCGGTGGTGACCACGGTCCACTCGTCCTCGAGCACGCGGGTGCCGATCCCCCCGCGCACGAGCATGGGTTCGATGGCCAGCGCCATCCCCGGCCGCAGCCGGGGACCGCGGTCCGCGGCCCGGTAGTTCAGCACGTCCGGGGCCATGTGCATCTTCGACCCGATCCCGTGCCCCACGTAGTCCTCGAGGATCCCGAAGCGGTGACCGGAGACCTTGCGCACGTGGTCCTCCACGGCGGCCCCGACGTCCCCCACGTGCGTGCCCGTGGCCAGGGCCGCGATGCCGTGCCACATGGCGCTGCGGGTCACCGCGGAGAGCTCGGCGTCCACGGGGTCGGGGCGGCCGAGCAGGACGGTGCGGGCGGAGTCGCCGTGCCAGCCGTCGACGATCGCACCGCCGTCGATGGAGAGGATGTCGCCCTCCTGCAGCACCTGCTCCCCCGGGATGCCGTGGACCACCACCTCGTTGACCGACACGCACACCGCGGCCGGGTAGCCGAAGTAGCCCAGGAAGTTCGACGTCGCACCGTGCTCCTCGAGGACCCCGCGGAACACGTCGTCGAGCGAGGCGGTGGTGACCCCGGGCACGGCGGCGGCCACGGCCGCGTCCAGGGCCTGGGAGGTCACGGCCCCGGCGTGCCGCATGGCGCGCAGCTGGGCGTTGGTCTTGTACTCGATCCGGCGTCGGCCGAACATGCGGTGTTCCTTCCCGGCCGCGCCCCGGGGAGCGGGGCGCGCGGCGGTCGTGGGTCGGGCGGGGCCCCCGGAGGACGTCCGGGGGCCCGCGGGCGGCGGGAGGACCGTCAGGAGACGCCCGCCATGATCCGCTCGGTCACCTCGTCCACGGATCCCAGTCCGTCGACCTCGCGCACGATGCCGCGCTCCTCGTACAGGTCGACGACGGCGGCGGTCTCGGCGTCGTAGACGTCGAGACGGTGCCGGATGACGTCCTCCGTGTCGTCGGTGCGGCCCTCCTTCTGCGCCCGGCCCAGCAGCCGCTGCACCAGCTCGTCCCGGTCGGCGGTGAGCTTGAGGACGACGTCGAGCTCCTGGCCCAGCTCCGCGAGGATCGCGTCGAGCTCGCGCACCTGCGCCGCGTTGCGCGGGTAGCCGTCGAGCAGGAACCCCACGCGGGTGTCCGCCTCGGCGAGGCGGTCGCGGACCATCCGGTTGGTGACCGAGTCCGGGACGAGGTCCCCCCGGTCGATGTAGCTCTTGGCCTCCTCGCCCAGCGCGGTCCGGCCCTTGATGTTGGCGCGGAAGATGTCGCCGGTCGAGATGGCCGGGACGCGGAGCTGCTCCGAGATGCGCACGGCCTGGGTGCCCTTGCCGGCGCCCGGGGGGCCGATGATGAGCATGCGGGTCATGAAGTCTCCTTGGTCGGGGATGGCTGCCGGTCCAGTCTACCGGGGCGCCCGGCCCGGGGAGCGGACGCGGCCGGGGCTCAGCGCAGCAGCCCCTCGTAGTGGCGCTGCTGGAGCTGGGCCTCGATCTGCTTCACGGTGTCCAGGCCCACGCCGACCATGATGAGCAGCGACGGGCCGCCGAACGGGAAGTTCTGGTTGGCGTCGACGATCACGAGCGCGATCAGCGGGATCATGGACACGATGCCCAGGTACAGGGCGCCGGGGAACGTGATGCGGGTCAGCACGTACTGCAGGTACCGCTCGGTGGGCCGGCCGGCGCGGATCCCCGGGATGAAGCCGCCGTAGCGCTTCATGTTGTTGGAGACCTCCTCCGGGTTGAACGTGATCGACACGTAGAAGTACGTGAAGAACACGATCATCGCGAAGTACAGCGCCATGTAGACGGGGTGGTCACCGGTGACCAGGTAGGTGTTGATCCAGGTGACCCAGCCGGGGATGTCGGTGCCGGTCTCGGGCATGCCGAACTGGGAGACCATGCCCGGGAGCATCAGCATCGAGGAGGCGAAGATGATCGGGATGACCCCGGCCATGTTGACCTTGAGCGGGATGTAGGTCGTGGTCCCGCCGATCGTCCGGCGCCCGACCATGCGCTTGGCGTACTGCACGGGCACCCGGCGCTGGGACTGCTCCACGAAGACCACGCAGGTGATCACCACGAGACCGACGGCCAGGACCGTGAGGAACACGCCCCAGCCCTTGGTGCGCAGGATGTCGCCCAGCGCGGAGGGGAAGGTCGCGGCGATCGAGGTGAAGATCAGCAGGGACATGCCGTTGCCCACGCCCTTCTCCGTGATCCGCTCGCCGAGCCACATGATGATGGCCGTGCCGGCGGTCATCGTGATGATCATGATCACGATCGTCAGGACGGTGTCCTCGGGGATGATCGGCAGGGGGCAGTCCCCCAGCAGCGCGCCCGAACGGGCGAGCGAGACGATCGTGGTGGCGTTGAGCAGGGCCAGGCCGATGGTCAGGTAGCGCGTGTACTGGGTCAGCTGCGTCTGCCCCTGCGCCCCCTCCTCGTGCAGCTCCTGGAAGCGCGGGATGACCACGCGCAGCAGCTGGGTGATGATGCTCGCCGTGATGTACGGCATCACGCCGAGGGCGAAGACCGACAGCTGCAGCAGTGCGCCGCCGCTGAAGAGGTTCACCATGTCGTAGATGCCGCCCGAGGTGTTCCCCAGGGCCAGGCACTGCTGCACGTTGCCGTAGTCCACGCCGGGAGCGGGGATGAACGTGCCCAGGCGGTAGATCATGATCAGGGCGAGGGTGAACCCCAGCTTGCGTCGCAGGTCGGGGGTTCGCACCGCCCGTCCGAAAGCGCTGAGCACATGTCCTCCTAGAGACTGGTCCGGACGTCGGTCCGGCCGCGGGGGTGGTGAGGGGCGGGAGCTCGGTCCCCGTCCGCGCGCGGGACGGGCACGGACGACTCCGGCAAGTCTAACGAACCCGCCGCGCCGCGGACCGACACCGGGTCGGCGGGCGCGGGCGGGCCCGTGCACGGATCAGGCCCCGCCCACGCTGGCGTGGAC
>NZ_JBISWL010000037.1:0-44453 GCF_044462265.1 Kocuria rhizosphaerae | reverse complement strand
CGGCCCGCGCTCACAGCGCGGTGGTGCTGCCGCCGGCGGCGGCGATCTTCTCCGCGGCGGAGCCGGAGAACGCGTGCGCCGTGACGTTGACCGCGACCGCGATCTCGCCGGAGCCCAGGACCTTGACGGGCTGGTTCTTGCGGACCGCGCCCTTGGCCACGAGCGAGTCGACCGTCACGTCGCCGCCCTCGGGGAACAGCTCGCCGAGCCGGTCCAGGTTGACGACCTGGTACTCCACGCGGAACGGGTTCTTGAACCCGCGCAGCTTCGGCAGCCGCATGTGCAGCGGCAGCTGCCCGCCCGCGAAGCCCGCCTTCACCTGGTAGCGGGCGGCGGTGCCCTTGGTGCCGCGACCGGCGGTCTTGCCCTTGGAGCCCTCACCGCGACCCACGCGGGTCTTGGCGGTCCGGGACCCGGGGGCCGGGCGCAGGTGGTGCACCTTGAGGGCGTGCACCTTCTCGTTCTTCTCAGCAGTGTTGTCTGCCATGGTTACTTGGCCTCCTCGACCTTGACCAGGTGGGCGACGGTGTTGACCATGCCCGCGGTCACCGCGTCGGCCTTGCGGACGACGACGTTGCCCGGCCGCTTGAGGCCGAGGGACCGCAGGGTGTCCCGCATGTTCTGCTTCTGGCCGACCACCGAACGGGTCTGCGTGATCCGCAGCTCCGCCCCGTCGGGCTGGATACGCTTGCCGGACATCAGGCACCTGCCTTCTGGATCGAGCGCAGCAGCGGACCGGGGACGACCTCGTCCATCGGCAGCCCGCGGCGGGCGGCCACGGCGGCCGGCTCCTCGAGCTGACGGAGGGCCTCGATCGTTGCGTGCACGATGTTGATCTGGTTCGACGAGCCCAGGGACTTGGAGAGCACGTCGTGGATGCCGGCGCACTCGAGCACGGCGCGCACGGGGCCACCCGCGATCACACCGGTACCGGGGGTCGCCGGGCGGAGCATGACGACGCCCGCCGCGGCCTCGCCCTGCACGCGGTGCGGGATGGTGCGCTCCTCGATGCGCGGGACGCGGAAGAAGTTCTTCTTCGCCTCCTCGACACCCTTGGAGATCGCGGCCGGCACCTCCTTGGCCTTGCCGTAGCCCACACCGACCGTGCCGTTGCCGTCGCCGACGACCACCAGGGCGGTGAAGCTGAAGCGACGACCGCCCTTGACGACCTTCGACACGCGGTTGATGGTCACGACTCGCTCGAGGAACTTGTCCTTCTCCTCGTCGCGCCCGCCGCGGCCACCGCCGCGGCCGCCGCGCTCGCCACGGCCCCCGCGCTCGCCACGGCCCCCGCGCTCGCCACGGCCCCCGCGGTCACCGCGGGAGTCCTGGGAGCGGGTGGACTCGGTGGTCTGCTGGGCCGCCTCCGTGGAGGCAGTGCTCGCTTCGGTCACCTGGGTTTCCTTCTCGTTGTTGCGCTCGGTGTTCTGCTCGCTCACAGTGCCAGACCTCCTTCGCGGGCGCCGTCGGCGACAGCCGCCACGCGACCGTGGTACTTGTTGCCGCCGCGGTCGAACACGACGGCCTCGACACCGGCGGCCTTGGCGCGCTCGGCCACGAGCTCGCCCACGCGCTTGGCCTTCGCGGTCTTGTCGGCCTCGGCGCCCCGCAGGTCCGCCTCCATGGTGGACGCCGAGGCGACGGTGACACCCTTGGTGTCGTCGACGACCTGGACGAACACGTGGCGGGCCGAGCGGTTGACCACCAGGCGCGGGCGGGCCGCGGTGCCGGAGAGGTGCTTGCGCACCCGCACGTGCCGGCGGCCGCGGGCGGCGGCCTTGGACTTGCCCTTGATCTTCAGAGCCATGATTACTTACCAGCCTTTCCGGCCTTGCGGCGGATCTGCTCGCCGGCGTAGCGCACGCCCTTGCCCTTGTAGGGCTCGGGGGCGCGCAGCCCGCGGATCTTCGCCGCGACGTGGCCGACCTGCTGCTTGTCGATGCCGTTGACGGTGAGCTTGTTGACACCCTCGACGGTGAACGAGATGCCCTCCGGCGCCTCGAAGGTGATCGGGTGGCTGTAGCCGAGCGCGAACTCCAGGTTCTGCCCCTTGGCCTGCACGCGGTAACCGGTGCCCACGATCTCGAGGCCCTTGCTGTAGCCCTGCGAGACGCCCTGGATCATGTTGGAGATCAGGGTGCGGGTCAGGCCGTGCAGCGCGCGGGACTCGCGCTCGTCGTTGGGCCGGGAGACGGTGACGGTGCCGTCCTCGAGCGCGACGGTGATCGGGCTGGCCACGGTGTGCTCCAGCTCGCCCTTCGCGCCCTTGACGGAGACGACGTTGCCGTCGACCTTGAGCTCCACACCGGCCGGCACAGAGATGGGGAGACGTCCGATACGTGACATGTTCTCTTCCTTTCTGTTCCGGCTTACCAGACGTACGCGAGGACTTCGCCGCCCACGCCCTTCTTCGCGGCCTGCTTGTCGGTCAGCAGCCCGGAGGAGGTGGACAGGATGGCGATGCCCAGGCCGCCCAGGACCTTGGGGAGGTTGGTGGACTTGGCGTAGACCCGCAGGCCCGGCTTCGAGATGCGCCGGACGCCCGCGATGGAGCGCTCACGGTGGGGACCGAACTTGAGGGACAGCGTCAGGGTCTTTCCGACCTCGGCGCTCTCCTCCTTCCAGTCCGCGATGTAGCCCTCGGTCTTGAGGATCTCCGCCACGCGGGCCTTGAGCTTGGAGTACGGCATGCTCACGGTGTCGTGGTAGGCGGAGTTGGCGTTGCGCAGACGCGTCAGCATGTCCGCGACAGGATCTGTCATTGTCATTTTGGGGGCACGTGCCCTTCCTCATCCCGGTTTCCCCACCTGGCGGCGCCCGTGGGCGCCCGGTGCGGACCTGGAACGTAGCAGATTCAGTTGGTCTTGAAGGGGAAACCGAGCGCCTTCAGCAGCGCACGGCCCTCGTCGTCGGTCTTCGCGGTGGTGACGACCGTGATGTCCATGCCGCGCACGCGGTCGATCCTGTCCTGGTCGATCTCGTGGAACATCGACTGCTCGGTCAGGCCGAAGGTGTAGTTGCCGTTGCCGTCGAACTGGCGGTCGGAGAGACCGCGGAAGTCGCGGATGCGCGGCAGGGCCAGGGTCACCAGGCGGTCCAGGAACTCCCACATGCGGTCGCCGCGCAACGTCGTGTGCGCGCCGATGGGCATGCCCTCGCGCAGCTTGAACTGCGCGATGGACTTCTTCGCACGGGTCACGAGCGGCTTCTGGCCGGTGATCGCGGTGAGGTCGCGCACGGCGCCGTCGATGAGCTTGGAGTCCTTGGCGGCGTCGCCGACACCCATGTTCACGACGACCTTCACCACGCGCGGGATCTCCATGACGTTGCCGTAGGAGAACTGCTCCTGGAGCGCGGGGACGACGGTCTGCTGGTACTTGTCCTTGAAGCGCGGGGACACGCTGATCTCGGTGGTTTCGCTCATCACAGGTCCTTGCCGGTGCTCTTGGAGACGCGGACACGGACGGTCTTCTGGCGTCCGGCGCGCTCCACGGTCTCGGTGCGGTAGCCGACCCGCGTCGGCTTCTGGGTCTCCGGGTCCACGAGCGCCACGTTGGAGATGTGGATCGGGGCCTCGATCTTCTCGATGCCGCCGGCTTCGCCCTGCATGGAGGCCTTGCGGTGCCGGGTCACGACGTTGATGCCCTCGACCAGCACCTTCTGGGTCTCCGGGATCACCCGCAGGACCTTGCCCTGCTTGCCCTTGTTGTCCTTGCTGCCGGAGATGACCTGCACCAGGTCGCCGGTCTTGATCTTGAACTTCGCCATGGTCAGAGCACCTCCGGGGCCAGCGAGATGATCTTCATGAACTTCTTGTCGCGCAGCTCGCGGCCCACGGGGCCGAAGATGCGGGTACCACGGGGGTCACCGTCGTTCTTCAGGATCACTGCGGCGTTCTCGTCGAACTTGATGTAGGAGCCGTCCGGGCGACGGCGCTCCTTCTTGGTACGGACGATGACGGCCTTGACGACGTCGCCCTTCTTCACGTTCCCGCCCGGGATCGCGTCCTTGACGGTGGCGACGATGATGTCACCGATGCCTGCGTAGCGGCGTCCGGATCCACCGAGAACACGGATGGTGAGGATTTCCTTCGCACCCGTGTTGTCGGCGACCTTCAGTCGCGACTCCTGCTGAATCACTGATTACTCCTGTCGTCACGCCGGTTCCAACACCGATCGAGAGCACGGTGCGGGCCTTGCGGAACAGCTTGTCGGATGGTGTGCCCTCCCCCGGCGTCGCACGCCGGACCGGGCCCAGCCCTCCATGCCAGGAGCATCTGAACCCGCCACCAGGTGGCACGGGGGCGCCCTGCACGCGGTCATTATGCGCTGGCACGAAGAGCTGTGGGTTGCACGGGCAGAGCGGTATCGGCCCATACAAGCTCACCAGCCTAGCACAGGCCGCCGACGGCCCGCGCCGGCCGGGAAACGGCCGACGGCCCGTTCCTCGCGCGGAGGAACGGGCCGTCGGGTTCGGCTCCGGGGAGCCTACTTGGCCTTCTCGAGGATCTCCACGATCCGCCACCGCTTGGTCGCGGACAGCGGGCGGGTCTCGGAGATCAGGACCAGGTCCCCGACACCGGCGGTGTTCCGCTCGTCGTGGGCCTTGACCTTCGACGACCGGCGCATGACCTTGCCGTAGAGCGAGTGCGTGACGTTGTCCTGCAGCTGGACGACGACGGTCTTGTCCATCTTGTCGGAGACCACGTAGCCGCGACGGGACTTGCGGTCCCCGCGCTCGGCGGCCGGCTCGGCCCCGTTGTTGATCTGCTCGGTCACTTGGCGTCCTCCTCGGAGGTGGTGGTGTTCTCGGCGTCGTCCGCCTCGGGCCGGATGCCCAGCTCGCGCTCGCGCAGCACCGTGTAGATGCGCGCGATGTCACGCTTGACGGCCTTGAGGCGGCCGTTGTTCTCGAGCTGGCCGGTCGCGGCCTGGAAGCGGAGGTTGAACAGCTCCTCCTTGGCCTTCCGCAGCGCCTCACCCAGAGAGTCCTTGTCGAGGGCCGCGAGGTTCTCCATGCTCAGATCCTTGGATCCAACAGCCATTCTCATTCACCACCTTCGCGACGCACGATGCGTGCCTTCATCGGGAGCTTGTGGATCGCCAGGCGCAGGGCCTCCCGCGCGACGTCGTCCGAGACCCCGGAGAGCTCGAACATGACGCGACCGGGCTTGACGTTCGCGACCCACCACTCGGGGGAGCCCTTGCCGGAGCCCATGCGGGTCTCGGCGGGCTTCTTGGTCAGGGGACGGTCCGGGTAGATGTTGATCCAGACCTTGCCGCCACGCTTGATGTGGCGGGTCATGGCGATACGCGCGGCCTCGATCTGACGGTTCGTCACGTAGGCCGGCGTGAGCGCCTGGATGCCCCACTCGCCGAAGGCGACGGTGGTGCCGCCCTTGGCAGCGCCCGAACGCTTCGGGTGGTGCTGCTTGCGGTACTTCACACGACGTGGGATGAGCATTTAGTTACCACCCTCTGCGTTGGTCGCCCCCGCGGCCGGAGCCTGGGAGGCGGGAGCGGAGTCGCCGCGCTCACGGCGTCCGCCACGGTCGTTACGGTCGGGGCGACGACGGCGCTCGCCGCCGCCGGGCCCGCCGCGACGCTCGCCGCCGCCGCGGCCGCGGGACGGAGCGGCGGCCTGCTGCGCGGCCAGTTCCTTCGCGGTGAGGTCGCCCTTGTAGATCCAGACCTTCACGCCGATGCGGCCGAAGGTGGTCTTGGCCTCGAAGAAGCCGTAGTCGATGTTCGCGCGGAGGGTGTGCAGGGGCACGCGGCCCTCGCGGTAGAACTCCGAGCGGCTCATCTCCGCGCCGCCGAGGCGGCCGGAGCACTGGATCCGGATGCCCTTGGCACCGGCGCGCTGGGCCGACTGGATGGCCTTCTTCATGGCGCGGCGGAAGGCCACGCGGGACGCCAGCTGCTCGGCCACGCCCTGGGCGACCAGCTGCGCCTCGACCTCGGGGTTCTTGACCTCGAGGATGTTCAGCTGGATCTGCTTGCCCGTGAGCTTCTCGAGCTCGCCGCGGATACGGTCGGCCTCGGCGCCGCGGCGGCCGATGACGATGCCGGGGCGGGCCGTGTGGATGTCCACCCGCACGCGGTCCCGGGTCCGCTCGATCTCGACCTTGGCGATGCCGGCGCGCTCCATGCCCGTGGACATGAGCTTGCGGATCTTCACGTCCTCGCGGACGTAGTCCTTGTAGCGCTGGCCCTCCTTGGTGGAGTCCGCGTACCAGTGCGACACGTGGTCGGTGGTGATGCCCAGCCGGAACCCGTGCGGGTTGATCTTCTGTCCCACTTAGCGGACCTCCTCGCTGTTCGGGCTGGCCACGATCACGGTGATGTGGCTGGTGCGCTTGTTGATGCGGTAGGCGCGGCCCTGGGCCCGCGGCCGGAACCGCTTCATGGTGGGGCCCTCGTCGACGAAGGCCTCGCTCACCACGAGCTCGTCCTCCTTGAACGGCAGGCCGTCCCGGTCGGCCAGCTGGCGCGCGTTGGCGACGGCCGACTGGAGGACCTTGAACACCGGCTCCGAAGCGCCCTGCGGGGCGAACTTCAGAATCGCCAGAGCCTCATTCGCCTGTTGGCCACGAATCAGGTTGACGACGCGCCGGGCCTTCATAGGCGTCACGCGGATGTAGCGCGCAGATGCCTTGGCTTCCATTGCTTTCCTTCTCTCGTCTTCTCGAAGTGCTCACGCTGCGCGATCCGAGCGGATCAGCGGCGCTTGCCCTTCTTGTCGTCCTTCACATGGCCGCGGAAGGTCCGCGTGGGGGCGAACTCGCCGAGCTTGTGCCCGACCATCGACTCGGTGATGAACACGGGGGTGTGCTTGCGGCCGTCGTGCACGGCGATCGTGTGCCCGAGCATGTCGGGGACGATCATCGAGCGGCGGGACCACGTCTTGATGACGTTCTTGGTGCCCTTGTCGTTCTCCTTGGCGACCTTCAGGAAAAGGTGCTGATCGACGAAAGGGCCCTTCTTCAGGCTGCGTGGCATGGGTCAGGCTCCTTAGCGCTTGTTCTTGCCGGTGCGACGACGGCGGACGATGAGCTTGTCGCTCTCCTTGTTCGGGCGGCGGGTGCGGCCCTCGGGCTTGCCGTTCGGGTTGACCGGGTGGCGTCCACCGGAGGTCTTGCCCTCACCACCACCGTGCGGGTGGTCCACCGGGTTCATGACCACACCACGGACGGTCGGGCGGATGCCCTTCCAGCGGTTGCGGCCGGCCTTGCCCCAGTTGATGTTCGACTGCTCGGCGTTGCCGACCTCGCCGACGGTCGCGCGGCAGCGCACGTCGACGTTGCGGATCTCGCCGGAGGGCAGCCGGAGCTGGCCGTACTTGCCCTCCTTCGCCACGAGCTGCACGGACGCGCCGGCGGAGCGGGCGAGCTTGGCGCCGCCGCCCGGCCGCAGCTCGACGGCGTGGATCACGGTGCCGACGGGGATGTTGCGCAGCGGGAGGTTGTTGCCGGGCTTGATGTCGGCGCCCGGACCGGACTCGACGATGTCGCCCTGGGACAGCTTGTTCGGCGCCACGATGTAGCGCTTGGAGCCGTCCAGGTAGTGCAGCAGCGCGATGCGCGCCGTGCGGTTCGGGTCGTACTCGATGTGCGCGACCTTGGCGTCGACGCCGTCCTTGTCGTGGCGACGGAAGTCGATGACGCGGTACTGGCGCTTGTGCCCGCCACCCTTGTGCCGGGTGGTGATGCGGCCGGAGCTGTTCCGGCCGCCCTTCTTGGGCAGCGGCCGGACCAGCGACTTCTCGGGGGTCGTGCGCGTGATTTCTGCGAAGTCGGCAACGGAGGAGCCGCGACGGCCCGGGGTTGTCGGCTTGTGCTTGCGGATAGCCATGTGTCAGTTCCTCGTTAAAGTGGTCTCCGCTCAGGCGAGCGGACCGCCGAAGATGTCGATGGTGCCTTCCTTGAGGGTCACAACGGCACGCTTGGTGCCCTTGCGCTGACCCCAGCCGAAGCGCGTGCGCTTCCGCTTCCCGGCACGGTTGATGGTGTTCACGGACTCGACCTTGACGCCGAAGATCTTCTCGACGGCGTACTTGATCTCGGTCTTGTTGGAGTCGGGCGCCACGAAGAACGTGTAGCGGCCCTCGTCGATGAGCCCGTAGGACTTCTCCGAGACGACGGGAGCGATGATGACGTCGCGGGGGTCCTTGATGGTGGTCGCGCTCACTTGGCGTCCTCCTGCTTCTTCTTGCCGGCGGCCGCCACGAAGGACTCGAAGGCGTCCTTGGTGAAGACCACGTCGTCGGAGACCAGCACGTCGTACGTGTTGAGCTGGTCGGCGTAGACGGTGTGGACGTCGTCGAGGTTGCGCACCGACAGCGCGGCCACGTCGTCGGCGCGGCCGAGCACGACCAGCAGGTTCTTGCGCTCGGTCAGCGCGCGCAGCGTCGCCCGGGCGGCCTTCGTGTTCGGGACGGTCCCCTCGACGATCGACTCCACGACGTGGATCCGGTTGTTGCGCGCCCGGTCCGAGAGGGCACCGCGCAGGGCGGCGGCCTTCATCTTCTTGGGCGTGCGCTGGCTGTAGTCGCGCGGGGTGGGCCCGTGCACCACGCCACCGCCGGTCATGTGCGGGGCGCGGATCGAGCCCTGGCGCGCACGGCCGGTGCCCTTCTGCTTGAAGGGCTTGCGGCCGGCGCCGGAGACCTCGGCGCGGGTCTTGGTCTTGTGCGTGCCCTGGCGGGCGGCGGCCAGCTGCGCGACGACGACCTGGTGCAGCAGCGGCACGTTGGTCTGGACGTCGAAGATCTCAGCGGGCAGGTCGACGTTGACGGTCTGAGTTGCCATGGTGTCAGGCTCCCTTCACTGCGGTGCGGACGAGGACGACCGAACCCTTGGGGCCCGGCAGGGCGCCCTTGATGAGCAGCAGGGAGTTCTCGGCGTCCACGGCGTGAACGGTGAGGTTCTGGGTCGTGTGGCGCGCGTTGCCCATGCGGCCCGCCATGCGCATGCCCTTGAACACGCGAGCGGGGTAGGACGCGCCGCCGATGGATCCCGGCTTGCGGTGGTTCTTGTGGGCACCGTGGGAGGCGCCGACGCCGGAGAAGCCGTGACGCTTCATCACACCGGCCGTGCCCTTGCCCTTGGTCGTGCCGATCACGTCGACCTTCTGGCCGGCCTCGAAGAGCTCGACGGAGAGCTCCTGGCCCAGCTCGTAGGTGCCGGCGTCGGACGTGCGCAGCTCGACGACGTGGCGGCGCGGGGTCACGCCGGCCTTCTCGAAGTGGCCGGCCAGCGGCTTGGTCACCTTGCGCGGGTCGATCGCACCGAAACCGATCTGGACGGCCGAGTAGCCGTCCTTCTCCTGCTGACGCAGCTGGGTCACGACGTTGGAGTCCGCCTTGACGACGGTCACCGGAACGAACTTCCCGTTCTCGTCCCAGACCTGGGTCATGCCGAGCTTGGTGCCCAGCAGGCCCTTCACCTGGCGTTCGAAAGTGGTAGTCATGGGGATGCGATCCTCTTTACAGCTTGATTTCGATGTTCACGTCAGCCGGCAGGTCGAGGCGCATGAGCGAGTCGACGGCCTTCGGCGTGGGGTCGATGATGTCGATCAGCCGCTTGTGGGTGCGCATCTCGAAGTGCTCACGGCTGTCCTTGTACTTGTGCGGCGAACGGATCACGCAGTACACGTTCTTCTCCGTCGGCAGCGGCACGGGGCCGACCACCGTGGCGCCTGCGCGCGTCACCGTCTCAACGATCTTCCGGGCCGAGACGTCGATGACCTCGTGGTCATAAGACTTCAGCCGGATGCGGATTTTCTGTCCCGCCATGGCGTCGTGGCTCTCTTTCCTCAAGTACTTCCCTGTGATGGAGCGTGTCGCTCCTTGTGCATGGCGCCGACTGCTGGGCACCCCTCCACGCAGGCTGAATCCGGACGCTTCCGGGTTCCTCACCCTGCTGGAGCTCCGACCCCCGAACTCGGGCGTGTCGCCTCGTGCGGAACACGAGGGCGCACCGGGGTTCTTCTTCCGGGACGGGCTGTATGTGGTCCGTACGTGGCAGCGTCTGTCGGCTGCTGGCCCTCGGTTCTGCTTCGGAGCCCCATCCTGCTCGCAAGGCCTGCCGGTTCGAACCGCTGAGAGCACACGTCGGCGCTTGAACAACGTCGTCCATCCTGCCAGAGATGCCGACCCCGTGCAAACGCACCCGGGCGCCGGCCGGTCCCCCGCCCGGACGTGCGCAACCCCCCNGCGCGAGCGACGGGGGGTTGCGCGGACCGGCGGTCCGGGGACTACTTGATGATCTTGGTCACACGACCGGAGCCCACGGTGCGGCCGCCCTCGCGGATGGCGAAGCCGAGGCCCTCCTCCATGGCGATCGGCTGGATCAGCGCGACCGTCATCTCGGTGTTGTCGCCCGGCATGACCATCTCGGTGCCCTCGGGCAGCGTGATGACGCCGGTGACGTCGGTGGTCCGGAAGTAGAACTGCGGACGGTAGTTCGAGTAGAACGGGTTGTGCCGCCCGCCCTCCTCCTTGGAGAGGATGTAGACGTTCGCCTCGAAGTCGGTGTGCGGGGTGATCGAACCCGGCTTGCACACGACCTGGCCGCGCTCGACGTCGTCACGCTTGAGACCGCGCAGCAGCAGGCCGCAGTTCTCGCCCGCCATGGCCTCGTCCATCTGCTTGTGGAACATCTCGATGCCGGTGACGGTGGTCTTCTGCACCGGGCGGATGCCCACGATCTCGACCTCGGAGTTGATCGGCAGCGTGCCGCGCTCGGCACGGCCGGTCACCACGGTACCGCGACCGGTGATGGTGAAGACGTCCTCGATCGGCATGAGGAACGGCTTGTCCATGTCACGGATGGGGTCGGGGACGTTCTCGTCCACGGCCTCCATGAGCTCCTCGACCTTCTTGACCCACTCGGGGTCGCCCTCGAGGGCCTTCAGCGCCGAGACGCGGACGACCGGCGCGTTGTCGCCGTCGAAGCCCTGGTCGGAGAGGAGCTCGCGCACCTCCATCTCGACGAGGTCCAGCAGCTCCTCGTCGTCGACCATGTCGGACTTGTTCAGGGCCACCAGCAGGTAGGGAACGCCCACCTGGCGGGCGAGCAGCACGTGCTCGCGGGTCTGGGCCATGGGGCCGTCGGTGGCCGCGACCACGAGGATGGCGCCGTCCATCTGGGCCGCACCGGTGATCATGTTCTTGACGTAGTCGGCGTGGCCCGGGGCGTCCACGTGGGCGTAGTGCCGCTTCTCCGTCTGGTACTCGATGTGCGCGATGTTGATGGTGATACCGCGCTGCTTCTCCTCCGGAGCGGAGTCGATGGCGCCGAAGTCGCGCTGCTCGTTGAGGTCCGGGTACTTGTCGTGCAGGACCTTCGAGATGGCAGCGGTGAGCGTCGTCTTGCCGTGGTCGACGTGGCCGATGGTGCCGATGTTGACGTGCGGCTTGGTGCGCTCGAACTTGGCCTTCGCCATGGTTGTTCCTCCTAGAACGATTGTCGAAACTTGCTCAGCACTTCCCCGCACGGTTGCGGTCGGGGGAGACGAGGCGATCAGCAGTACTGAAACCTCGGCAAGTCTACTTGGGGCGTGCTTGTTTGTTGAAATTCCCGGCCGGGGCCGAGGGGTGGTGCCTACTCGCCGCGGTTCTTCTGGACGATCTCGTCGGCGACGGCCTTGGGAACCTCCGAGTAGCTGTCGAACTGCATCGAGTAGACGGCGCGGCCCTGGGTCTTGGACCGCAGGTCCCCGATGTAGCCGAACATCTCCGACAGCGGCACGAGCGCGCTCACCAGCTTGACGCCGCTGACGTCCTCCATCGACTGGATCTGGCCGCGGCGGGAGTTCAGGTCGCCGATGACCTCGCCCATGTACTCCTCGGGGGTGCGCACCTCGACCGCCATGAGCGGCTCGAGCAGGACCGGCTGGGCCTTGCGGGCACCCTCCTTGAAGACCATGGAGCCGGCGATCTTGAAGGCCATCTCGGAGGAGTCGACGTCGTGGTACGCGCCGTCGAGCAGCGTGGCCTTGACGCCCACCACCGGGTAGCCGGCGAGGATGCCCAGGCGCATGGCGTCCTGGATCCCGGCGTCCACGGAGGGGATGTACTCGCGCGGCACGCGGCCACCGGTGACCTTGTTGTCGAACTCGTAGAGCTCCTCGGCGTCCAGCGGGATCGGCTCGAACGCGACCTGGACCTTCGCGAACTGGCCGGAGCCACCGGTCTGCTTCTTGTGCGTGTAGTCGATCTTGTCGACGGTCTTCTTGATCGTCTCGCGGTAGGCGACCTGCGGCTTGCCGACGTTGGCCTCGACCTTGAACTCGCGCTTCATGCGGTCCACCAGGATGTCCAGGTGGAGCTCGCCCATGCCGCCGATCTCGGTCTGGCCGGTCTCCTCGTTGAGGGACACGGTGAACGTGGGGTCCTCGGCGGAGAGCTTCTGGATCGCGGTGGAGAGCTTCTCCTGGTCGCCCTTGGTCTTCGGCTCGATGGCCACCGAGATGACCGGGGCCGGGAAGGTCATGGACTCGAGCACGATCGGGTTCTGCGGGTCGCACAGGGTGTCACCCGTGGTGGTGTCCTTGAGCCCGATGGCCGCGTAGATGTGGCCGGCCCGGATCTCGTCGACCGGGTTCTCCTTGTTGGAGTGCATCTGGAACAGCTTGCCGATACGCTCCTTCTTGCCCTTGGTGGAGTTGAGCACCTGTTCGCCGTTGACGGCCTTGCCGGAGTACACGCGGATGTAGGTCAGCTGACCGTAGAACGGGTGCGAGGCGACCTTGAACGCGAGCGCCGAGAACGGGGCGCTGTAGTCGACGGGGCGGGAGAGGATCTCCTCCTCGTCGTTGAGCGCGTGGCCCTCGACGTTGGGGACGTCCAGCGGGGACGGCAGGAAGTCGATGACCGCGTCCAGCATGGGCTGCACACCGCGGTTCTTGAACGCGGAGCCGCAGAGCACGGGGTAGGCCTGCGAGGAGATGGTGAGCTTGCGGATGCCGGCCTTGAGCTCCTCGAGGGTCAGCTCCTCGCCGCCGAGGTACTTCTCCATGAGCTCGTCGTCGGACTCGGCGACGGCCTCGACCAGCTCGTTGCGGTACTGCTCGGCCCGCTCCCGGAGGTCGGCCGGGATCTCCTCGATCTCGTACTTCGCGCCGAGGGAGACGTCGCCCTTGGAGTCGCCCGGCCACACGAAGGCCTTCATGGTGAGCAGGTCGACGACGCCGGTGAACTCGGACTCGGCACCGATCGGGAGCTGCATCACGAGCGGCTTCGCGCCGAGGCGGTTGATGATCGTGTCGACCGTGAAGTAGAAGTCCGCGCCCAGCTTGTCCATCTTGTTGACGAAGCAGATGCGGGGCACGTCGTACTTGTCGGCCTGGCGCCAGACCGTCTCCGACTGGGGCTCGACGCCCTCCTTGCCGTCGAAGACCGCGACGGCGCCGTCGAGCACGCGCAGGGAACGCTCGACCTCGACCGTGAAGTCCACGTGGCCGGGGGTGTCGATGATGTTGATCTGGTTGTCGTGCCAGTAGCAGGACGTCGCGGCCGACGTGATGGTGATGCCGCGTTCCTGCTCCTGGGCCATCCAGTCCATGGTGGAGGCACCGTCGTGGGTCTCACCGAGCTTGTGGCTGATGCCGGTGTAGAACAGGATGCGCTCGGTGGTGGTCGTCTTGCCGGCATCGATGTGGGCCATGATGCCGATGTTGCGGACCTTCTTGAGGTCGGTAAGCACGTCAAGTGCCACGGTGATTCCCTTTCGGAGATGGTGCCGGCGGCCTGCCGGCCCGGGTGGGGCCGGCAGGCCAGAGAAGATTCTACCAGCGGTAGTGGGCGAAGGCCTTGTTGGACTCCGCCATCTTGTGGGTGTCCTCCCGGCGCTTCACGGCGGCACCGAGACCGTTGGACGCGTCCAGGATCTCGTTCTGCAGACGCTCCGTCATGGTGTTCTCGCGGCGCAGCTTCGAGTAGCCGACCAGCCAGCGCAGGGACAGCGCCTGGGCGCGGCCCGGCTTGACCTCCACGGGCACCTGGTAGGTGGCGCCGCCCACGCGGCGGGACTTCACCTCGAGGGCCGGCTTGACGTTCTCGAGGGCCTTCTTCAGGGTGGCGACGGGGTCGGCGCCGGACTTGGCCCGGACGCCCTCGAGGGCGCCGTAGACGATCCGCTCGGCGGTGGACTTCTTGCCGTCCTGGAGGACCTTGTTGATCAGCTGCGTGACGACCGGGGAGCTGTAGACCGGGTCGACGACGAGGGGGCGCTTGGGCGCGGGACCCTTACGAGGCATTACTTCTTCTCCTTCTTCGCGCCGTAGCGGGAACGGGCCTGCTGGCGGCCCTTGACACCCTGGGTGTCGAGCGCGCCGCGGACGATCTTGTAGCGGACACCGGGGAGGTCCTTCACGCGACCGCCGCGGACCAGCACGATGGAGTGCTCCTGGAGGTTGTGGCCCTCACCGGGGATGTAGGCCGTGACCTCGATGCCGCCGTTGAGCTTCACGCGGGCGACCTTGCGCAGCGCGGAGTTCGGCTTCTTCGGGGTGGTGGTGTACACGCGGGTGCACACGCCGCGCTTCATGGGGCTGCCCTTCAGTGCGGGCGCCTTGGTCTTGACGACCTTGGGGGTCCGGCCCTTGCGGACCAGCTGCTGGATTGTAGGCACAGTGTCTCCTGGTTGGACGGGCCGGATCGGCCCGCGGGTGTTCGGCCCACCCGGCCTCCGGTGCGGGACCGGGACGGGTGCGGCGCCTGGCGGCGGCCCGGCGGGCGGACACCGGGGTCGCCGCGCCGTAGGCACGTGGGCAGACGAAAAGGATGGCATTTTGGTACACACCGCGTACCAGAGGACCGAGTCCGTTCTGCCATTGATCTCCGCGGCCCCCCACCGGCGCGAGCCGGCGGATGACCGTGCAATTCCTCGACAGCCTATCAGACCGGCTCGTGGCACGGAAACGACGGGGCGGGCCGGTCCCGTCAGCGACGGGTGGCGGCGAGGTCCGCCGAGATCCGCCGCGCGCACTCGAGCAGCGGGGGCACGATCCTGCGCACGGGGTCGGCCGCGCCGGGCACCCCGCTGCGCATGGACACGTTGACCGCGGCGACCACGCGCCCGGCCCCGTCCGTCACAGGGGCGGCGACGGAGCACAGCCCGGGCTCGAGCTCCTGGTCGACGACGGACCAGCCCTGGGCCCGGACCCGGTGCAGGTCGGCCTCGAGGGCGCGGCGGTCCACGGTCGTGCGCTCGGTCAGGCGCTCGAGCCGGGCCGTGCGGAAGTACTCGGCCAGCTCCTCGGGGCCCAGGCCCGCCAGCAGCACACGCCCCATGGAGGTCGCGTGGGCCGGGAAGCGGGTGCCGACGGCGATGGAGACGGTCATGATCCGGTGGGTCGAGACCCGGGCCACGTAGACGATGTCGTGCCCGTCGAGCACCGACGCGGAGGTGGACTCCTCGACCTGCGCCGAGAGCGCCTCCAGGTGCGGGCCCGCCAGGGCGGGCAGGGACAGGGAGGAGAGGTACGAGTAGCCCAGCTGCAGCACCTTGGGGGTCAGCTCGAAGAGCCGGCCGTCGGTGCGGACGTAGCCGAGCTCCTCGAGGGTCAGCAGGAACCGGCGGGCGGTCGCCCGGGTCAGCCCCGTGCGCCGGGCCGCGTCGCTGAGGGTCATCCGGGGGTGCCGGGCGTCGAAGGCGGTGATCACGCTGAGCCCGCGCGCCAGGGACTGCACGAACTGGGCGCTCCGCTCCCCCGGTTCGCCGGCGGGGTCCTGCTCGGTCATGGTTGGCCTCCTCGGGCCTGGGCGGCTCCCCCGGCGGCGGGTGCCGGCCGCCGGGGGAGCCGTTCGCGGCGCCGCGCTCAGCGGGCGGGGCGCAGGGGGACGTCGACGATCTGCTGGAGCTCCTCGAAGCTGGTGCCGAAGGTCTCCCGGACCGCGACCCCGTCCTCCTCGATGAGGAAGACGGCGAGGTCGGTGTAGACGCGTGACACGCAGGCGACGCCGGTGAGGGGCATGGTGCACTCCTCGACGAGCTTGGACTGCCCCTTCTTCGTGCGCAGGGACATCATCACGAAGGTCTGCTTCGCGCCGGTGGCCAGGTCCATCGCGCCGCCGACCGCGGGGATGGCGTCGGGCTTGCCGGTGTGCCAGTTCGCGAGGTTGCCCCGGCGGTCGACCTGGAAGGCCCCGAGCACGCAGTAGTCCAGGTGCCCGCCGCGCATCATGGCGAAGGAGTCCGCGTGGTGGAAGTAGGAGCAGCCCGGGGTCTCCACCACGGGGATCTTCCCGGCGTTGATGAGGTCCGGGTCGACCTCGTCGCCCTGGGCCTCCGGGCCCATCCCGAGCATGCCGTTCTCGGTGTGCAGGGTGACGTCGTCCTCGGCCGTGAGGTAGTTGGCGACCAGCGTGGGCTGGCCGATGCCGAGGTTGGCGTACGAGCCGGCCGGGATGTCCCGGGCGACGAGGCGCGCCAGGTCGTCGGTGCTCAGCGGGGCGTCGGCCGTCATCGGGACGGCGCCCGCCGCGTTCTGGGTGTTCTCGCTCATGGTCAGAGCTCCTCTCGGGGGTCGGGCTGGACCGGTGACTCGAGGCGCACGACGGTGTCCACGTAGATGCCGGGGGTCACGACGGACTCGGGGTCCAGCGCGCCGCGCTCGACCAGCTCCGCGACCTGCACGATCGAGGTCGTGGCGGCGGCGGCCATGATGGGCCCGAAGTTGCGCGCGGTCTTGCGGTAGACGAGGTTGCCCGCCCGGTCGGCGACGTGCGCCTTGGTCAGGGAGAAGTCCGCCTTGATGGGGTGCTCCAGGACGTAGTGGCGCCCGTCGATCTCGCGCACCTCCTTGCCCTCCGCTAGCGGCGTCCCGTAGCCGGTGGGGGTGAAGAACGCCCCGATGCCGGCCCCCGCGGCGCGGATCCGCTCCGCGAGGTTGCCCTGGGGCACGACCTCGAGCTCGATCTCACCGGCCCGGTACTTCTCGTCGAAGTGCCAGGAGTCCGACTGGCGCGGGAAGGAGCAGATGATCCTCCGCACCCGCCCGAGCTGGATGAGCCGGGCCAGCCCGACGTCTCCGTTGCCCGCGTTGTTGTTGACGACGGTCAGGCCGGTGGCGCCGTGGTCGATCAGCGCGTCGATGAGCTCGACGGGCTGACCGGCCACGCCGAAGCCGCCGATCATGACGGTGGCCCCGTCGTGGATCGGCGCGACGGCCTGGGCACAGCTGTCTGCGATGTTCAGCATGTGTTCTGCCTCTTTCGGTGGACGGTGGTGGGCGGGCGTCAGGCGTTCGGGTTCTCGAGGACCACGGCCAGGCCCTGCCCCACGCCGATGCAGATGGCGGCGACGCCCCAGCGCCGGCCGGAGGCCTGGAGGGAGCGGGCCAGGGTGCCGAGGATCCGGGTGCCGGAGGCGCCGAGGGGGTGTCCGATCGCGATCGCGCCGCCGTGCCGGTTGACGATCTCCGGGTCGATGCCCCAGGCGTCGACGCAGGCCAGCGACTGGGCAGCGAAGGCCTCGTTGAGCTCGACGGCCGCGACGTCGGCCCAGCGGATCCCGGCGCGGCGCACGGCGATGTTCGCGGCCTCGACGGGGGCGAAGCCGAAGAACTGCGGCTCGTTGGCCGCGGCCCCCCGGCCGGCGATGCGGGCGATCGGCTCGAGCCCGGTCAGCTCGGCGGCCTTCTCGGAGCCCAGCAGCGCGGCGGAGGCGCCGTCGTTGAGGGGCGAGGCGTTGCCGGCGGTCACGGTGCCGCCCTCCTGGCGGAAGACGGTCTTCAGCCCCCCGAGCTTCTCGACGGTGGAGGAGGCGCGCACGGACTCGTCCTGCGTCAGCTCGGTGCCGGGGACCCGGACGGTGAGGTTCTCGTAGAAGCCCTCGTCCCAGGCCTGCTGGGTCAGCTGGTGGGAGCGGAACGCGAACTCGTCCATCCGGTCGCGGGTGACGCCGTGCCGCTGCGCCAGCTGCTCGGTGGCCTCGCCTAGCGACACGGTCCACTCGGGGTTCATCCGCCGGTTCACCAGGCGCCAGCCCAGCGTGGTCGAGGCCAGGGTCATGTCGCCGGCCGGGTAGGGCTTCTCGGTCTTGGGCAGCACCCAGGGGGCGCGGCTCATGGACTCGACGCCGCCCACGAGCATCACGTCCGCCTCGCCGGCGCCGATCTGGCGGGAGGCGATGATCGCGGCGTCCAGGGAGGACCCGCAGAGGCGGTTCACGGTGGTCCCGGGGATCCCCACGGGCAGCCCGGCCAGCAGCGTGGCCATGCGGGCCACGTTGCGGTTCTCCTCGCCCGCGCCGTTGGCGTTGCCGAGGACCACCTCGTCCACGGCGGCGGGGTCGAGCCCGGGGGCGCGGCGGATCTGCTCGCCGACCACCAGGGCCGCCAGGTCGTCGGGGCGCACGCCCGCCAGGGCGCCGCCGAAGCGGCCGAACGGGGTGCGCACGGCATCGTAGATGTAGGTCTCGGTCATGGTGTTCCTCACTTGCGTCGTCGCTCGTCGGTTCGGGTGTCGGGAGGGCCCGCGCCGGTCATCGCTCGCCGTCGAGGGCGTCGAGGACCTGCTTGGCGTGCTTGAAGGCGTTGTTGGCGCTGGGCACGGAGAGGTAGATGGCGGACTGGAGCAGGATCTCCTTGATCTCGTCCCGGTCCAGTCCGTTGCGCAGGGCGGAGCGGACGTGCATCTCGAACTCCTCCCAGTGACCCGCGGCGATCAGCGCCGTCAGGGTGATGGCGCTGCGCATCCTCCGGTCGAGGCCGGGGCGGGTCCAGACCTCGCCCCACGCGTAGCGGGTGATGAAGTCCTGGAACTCCGTGGTGAACTCGTCCTTGCCGGCCTCGGCGCGGTCCACGTGGGCGTCGGAGAGGACCTCCCGCCGCACCACCATGCCCTCGGCGTGGGCCTGCTCCTGGGTGCGCTCGCCGTTCATGCTCGTGCTCCTTCGCTCTCGTGGGTGAGGTGGGCCGTGAAGTGCTCCGCCAGCAGGCGGGCCACGTCCAGCGGCGCCTCCGCCGGGACCAGGTGCGCGACGTCGGGGAGCACGACGGCCCGGCCCCCGGTCGCCTCGGCGAGGTGCGCCGTGTCCGCCGGCGGGGTCGCGACGTCGTGGGCGCCGGCCACGGCCAGGACCGGGGTCCGGACCGCGCCGAGCCGCTCCCGGACGTCGAAGCCGCCGAGGGCCTCGCACACCCGGGCGTAGGAGAAGCGGTCGGCGTCCTGCAGGTCGTGCAGCAGTGCGGTCGTCGTGACCGCGTCCCGTCCGATGAAGCCGGGGGCGAACCAGCGCTGCGCCGAGCCCACCACCTGGGTCGGGGTCCCGGCGGTCGCCACGAGCTCCCCGCGCTCGGCCCACCCCGAGGGTTCGCCCACCCGGGCCGCCGTGCCGAGCAGCACCGCCGCGCGCACGCGCCGCGGCGCGTCGAGCATGAGCTGCTGGCCCACGCACCCGCCCACGGAGTTGCCCGCGTAGAAGAACGGTCGTTCGTCCGAAAACTGGGCGTCCACCGCGTCGAGCACGCCACGGGCCAGCTCGGCCATCGTGAAGGGCTCGCCGGCCGGGACGGAGGCCCCGTGCCCCGGCAGGTCCCAGCCCACCACCCGGAACGTCCCGGGCAGGGCGCGGGCGGCGCCGGTCCAGAGCGAGGCGGCGGAGGTGCCCAGGGAGGGGCCCAGCACCACGAGGGGCGCGTCCGGGGCGGGGGCGGGACGGCCGGCGAACTCGACCAGGCTGAGGACGGGGACGGTCATGCTCCGGCTCCTGGGGCGGGGGTGGACGGACGGTCGTTCGCCGCGCGGCGATGCCGCTCGAGCACGCGGTCGATCAGCAGGTCGTTGGCCCCGAGGTAGCCGGCAGGATCCAGCAGCCGCTCGACGAGGCCCGCGTCCACCGGCGTGCCGTCCGGCAGCACGGCCCCGGCGGCGAGGCGCACGAGGGCCTCGAGCATGCCCGCCCGGTCGGTGGCGTGGCGGCGCACCACGGCCTGGACCCGCTGCCGGCCCGTGGCCCCCTCGGCGGGGGGCAGCACGGGAGCGAGGACGGCGCTGATCCGCTCGGCGAGCACGCCGGGTCCGGAGGCCTCGAGATTGGCCCGCATCCGGACGGTGTCCACGGTGAGCCCCCTGGTCAGCTCGGCGGCGTGCGAGGCGGCCGCCACGGCGAGCCGGGCCAGCTCCCGCAGGGCGGACCACTCGCTGTGCCAGGAGCCGTCCGGACGCTCGTCGACCGACAGCGCGGCCGCCACGTGGAGCTGGGCCACCAGCTGCGGCGCGCTCAGCGCGGTGCGCTTGAGCAGCACGGAGAGCACGGGGTTCTGCTTCTGGGGCATCGCCGACGACACCCCGCGCCCCTCGGCGGCGGGCTCCCGCAGCTCCCCCAGCTCCGGCCGGCTCAGCAGCAGGACGTCGTTGGCGATCCGGCCGAGCCCCGCGCAGACCGCCCCGAAGGTCTCCGCGGCGCGCAGCACCGGGCGGCGGGTCGTGTGCCACACGTGCGGCGGGAGCTCGAGCCCCAGCCGGCCGGCCCAGTGGCGGGCGAGCTCGACGGCTCGCTCGCCGGCGTCGGGGGCCCCGTCGAAGAGGGCGAGGCTGCCGGCCAGGGTGCCCGCCGCCCCGCCGTAGGCGGCGGGCGGGGTGCGCAGCCCGGCGAGGTCCGCCTCGAGGTCCTGCAGCCCGGCGAGCCAGGTCGCCGCCTTGAGCCCGAAGGTGCTGGGCAGCGCGTGCTGGGTGAGCGTGCGCGCCGCCTGCACGCTGCCGCGGTGCTCGTCGGCGAGGCGGGCCAGTGCCGCCGCGGCGGCGGCCAGGTCGCGGACCAGGGGCTCGGCCGCGCGCCGAACGACGAGCATGAGGGCCGTGTCCATCACGTCCTGGCTGGTGAGGCCGCGGTGCACGTAGCGCACGGCGTCGGGGTCCAGCTCACCCAGCCGGTGCCGGTAGTCGGCCAGGAGCGGGATGACGGGGTTGCCGCCGCCCTCGGCGCGCAGGGCGAGGTCCGCGACGTCGTAGTCCGCGGCGCGGGCCGCGGCGGCGGCCGCGGCGGCGGCCGCCGCCGGGGCGAGGCCCGCGTCCACCTGCGCCGCGACCCAGGCGGCCTCGACGTCGAGCAGGGCCTGGAGCACCGCGGTGTCGTCCGTGCAGGGGGCGCCGCGGTGGGCGCCGGGACTGAGCAGGCCGACGTCGGTCATGCGCGTTCTCCTGGAAGGTCGTGGGTGCGGTGGGCCGGGTGGGCGCGCGCGGGGTCCCGGACCGCCGGGGCCGGTCCCCCGCGCGCCCGCGTCACGTCGAGAGGTTCGGGTACGTGAGGAAGACGGTCTCGCCCTCGCCCTGCATCCGGATGTCGAAGCGCAGCGATCCGTCGGCCTCCCGCTCGGCCACGAGGGTGCGGCGGCGCTCCTCGGGCAGCGAGGTCAGCAGCGGGTCGTTCGCCAGCGCCTCGGTGTCCTCCGGCAGGTAGATCCGGGTGAAGAGCCGGTTGAGCAGTCCCCGCGCGAAGACGGTCAGCGTGATGAACGGCGCCTTGCCGGGCTCGGTCGGACCGGGGTCCACGGTCGTGAAGGTGTAGTGGCCCACGTTGTCCACGGCCGCGCGGCCGAAGCCCGTGAAGGTGTAGCCGTCGCGCACGAGCGAGCCGTCCGCGGTGGGCACGGCGCCGTTCTCGTCGGCCTGCCAGATCTCCAGCAGGGCGTCGGGCACCACGGCCCCCTGCCCGTCGGTCACGACGCCGTGCAGGCGGACCGCCCGCGGGTGGGCCGGGTGGACGAGCTGCTCGCCCTTCTCGTAGGGCAGGGCGTAGCCGTAGAACGGGCCGACGGTCTGGCCGGGCGTGGCCGTGAGCTTGGTGGTCGAGGGGTTCTCAGACATTGGAGTCGCCTTCCGTCCAGGTGCGGTTGGATCCGCTCAGCACGATGTCCCAGTGGTAGCCGAGCAGCCACTCGTGCTCGGAGACGTCGTGGTCGTAGGCGGCCACGAGACGCTCCCGGGCCTTCGGGTCCACGATGGACTGGTAGATGGGGTCCAGGGCGAACAGCGGATCGGACGGGAAGTACATCTGCGTGATCATCCGCTGGGTGAAGTCCGTGCCGAACAGGGAGAAGTGCACGTGCGCGGGGCGCCACGCGTTGTGGTGGTTCTTCCAGGGGTAGGGGCCCGGTTTGATGGTGACGAACTCGTAGGATCCGTCGTCGCCGGTGATGCAGCGCCCGACGCCGGTGAAGTTCGGGTCGATCGGGGCTGGGTGCTGGTCGCGCTTGTGGATGTAGCGCCCCGCCGCGTTGGCCTGCCAGATCTCCACGAGCTGCCGGCGCACCGGGCGCCCGTCGCCGTCGAGCACGCGGCCGCGGATCCTGATCCGCTCGCCGATGGGCTCCCCCTGCGCCTGGATGGTCAGGTCGGACTCCAGCTGGTGCACGTCCCGCTGGCCGAACGCCGGGGCGTGCAGCTCGATGGTCTCCGGGTCCGCGTGGTGCGGGTCCTTGGTGGGGTGGCGCAGGATCGAGCTGCGGTAGGGGGCGTAGTCCAGGCGGGGCTGGGTCTCGGTGGCGCCCGAGGCGGCGTACTCCTCCGAGACCCGCGCCATCTCGCGGTTCATGTCGGCCTGGGTGTCCGCCGCGTCGTCGGGGCCCTTCGGGGTCAGGTGCACGAAGGCCTCCCGCGTCCCCTGGTCCTGATCGGTCATCTGACAGCTCCTTCGTCGCGAGGTGGGTGCCGTGCCGGTCGTCCTGCCGGTCGCGGCGGGCACCCCCGAAGTTCTCCTCGAGGATACCGCAATCGATACATCATTCGCACAGTTGTTCGTGGTGCGAACAAATGGTGCGTCACACGGTGACGCGGGCCGGCCTCTCAGTCCTCCGGCCAGCCGGTGTAGGACTCCGCGAAGTAGGCCGAGCCGCGCTGCGAGGTGGTGATCGCCTTGAACTCGCCGAGCCGCCGCTTCTGGTTGAACGGGTTCTCGCCGGGCTGGATGTGCATGAGGTTGGTGGCCCAGTAGGAGAAGTTCTGGGCCTTCCAGACACGCTCCAGGGCCTTGGCGGAGTAGCCGGCCAGACCGGCGTCGTCGCCGGTGCGGAAGTAGTCGATCAGTGCGGGGGCGAGGACGCGCACGTCGCAGAACGCGAGGTTGAGACCCTTCGCGCCGGTCGGGGGCACCGTGTGCCCGGCGTCGCCCACGAGGAAGAGGTTGCCGTGGCGCAGGGGCTCACAGACGTAGGAGCGGAACTTCAGGACGGTCTTGTCGAAGATCGGCCCCTCCTGCAGGCGGAGTCCGTCCGGGCCCGCGACGCGGCGCTGCAGCTCGGCCCAGATCCGCTCGTCGTCCCAGTCGTCCACGTCCTCCTGGGGGTCGCACTGGAAGTACATCCGCTGCACCGTCTCGCTGCGCGAGGAGATCAGGGCGAAGCCGTGCTCGGAGTTGGAGTAGATGAGCTCCGGCGCGCTCGGCGGGGCCTCGGTGAGGATGCCGAACCACGCGAAGGGGTACTCGATGAAGTTGTCGGTGCGCTCCTCCTGCGGGATGGCCCACTTCGAGATGCCCTGCGAGCCGTCGGCGCCCACGAGCATCTCGCAGCGCACCTCGAAGGCCTCGCCCTCGGCGTCCGTGAAGCGGATCTTCGGCCGGTCGGACGTCGGGTCCGCCACCTCGGTGTCGGTCACCGACCAGCGGACGTCCCCGCCGTCCCGCTCCCGGGCGTTGGCGAGGTCCCAGAAGACCTCGTTCTGGGGGTACAGCCACACGGAGTGGCCCACGAGGCTCTTGAAGTCGATCCGGTGGCTCTCCCCCTGGAACCGCAGGACGGTGCCCTCGTGCTCGTGCCCCTCGGTCAGGACCCGGCCGTCGACGCCGGAACCGGTGAGCATGTCCACCGTCGCCGCCTCGAGGATCCCGGCCCGGTGGGTGGCGTGGATGGTGTCCTTGTCACGCTTCTCGACGACGACGCTGTCGATGCCGGCGCGGGACAGCAGGTGGGACAGCATCAGACCGGCGGGGCCGCCCCCGACGATGCCGACCTGGGTGGAAAGAACAGTACGCTCTGCGCTCATGAGTGCTCCTGGTGATACGACGGGACATCGGGTCCAGTCTCGCAGGGGCCTGTGGGCGCCACCACAGCGGTCCCGTTCAACGGTACGGAGCGCCGTGGCCGGATCTCAGCGCGCGTCCTCCCGCAGGGTGCGGCGGATGCCGTGCGCGGCGGTGTGCAGGGCCTGGACGATGGCCCCGGCCCGTGCCGCGGGGTCGCCCGCGGGCGTGATCACGCCCAGGCCGGCCACCACCTGCTCGCCGCGCCCGCGCACGGGCACCGCGATGCCCGTGGTCCCGGGCTCGAGGTAGCCCGTCTGCTGGGCGTGGCCCGCGGCCCGGATCCGCTCGAGCTCGGCGGCCAGGGCGCGCGGCTCCGCGGGCGAGAACTCGGTGAGCGCCGTGAGCGGCCCCTCGAGGTAGGCGTCGCGGACCTCGGCGGGCGCGTGGGCGAGGAGCACGAGACCGGTCGCGGACAGGTGCAGCGGCAGCCGCCCCGCGACCGAGGCGCGCACCGGCACGGCCTTCGGGTGCGAAAGCCGCTCGACGATGAGGACCTCCCGGCCCTCCACGATCCCGAGCTGCACGTGCTGGCGCAGCACCGCGTGGATGTCGCCCATGAAGGGGCGGGCGGCGCGGGCGAGGTCCAGCTCGCGCGAGGAGCGCAGGGCCAGCTCCCACAGCCGGGTGCCGACGACGTAGTGCCCGCCTCCCACGCGCTCGAGCCAGCCCTGCGCGGCCATGTCCCGGGCCAGCCGGTGGGCCGTGGCGATGGGCAGGCCGGCGAGGGCTGCGATCTGGCCGCCCGTCAGCCGGGGCCGCTGCGCGGTGAACGCCGCGAGGATCCGGTCCGCGCGCTGGAGCACGGACTCGCCCGTGGGGGAGTTCGCCATGGTCCTGGTCCTCTCCTGTCGTGTCCGGCGCCGCCGGCCCCAGTCGTGCCCGGCCCCGACGGCGGCAGCCCCGCCCCGGAGCCGTGGCTCCGGGACGGGGCTGCCGTGGTGATCACGCGGTGATCACCTCCTGCGCAGGACGCCGGCCTCAGTTGCTGCCGAAGTCGTAGTCCTCCAGCGGGATCGCCTGGAACTCGGCGGGCGTGTGCCCGGAGTTCTCGTCCGTGTAGCTGAAGTCCGAGAAGGTGCCCGGCTCCGTGAACAGCGAGGCCTTGGCCTCGTCCGTCGGCTCCACGTCGATGTTGTTGTAGCGCGAGAGCCCCGTGCCGGCCGGGATCAGCTTGCCGATGATCACGTTCTCCTTCAGCCCCAGCAGCGGGTCGGACTTGCCCTCCATGGCCGCCTGCGTGAGCACGCGGGTGGTCTCCTGGAAGGACGCGGCCGACAGCCACGAGTCGGTGGCCAGCGAGGCCTTGGTGATGCCCATCAGCTCGGGGCGTCCCGCGGCCGGCCGGGCGGTCTCCGCGACGGCCTTCCGGTTGGCCTCCAGGAAGCGGACGTTCTCCACGAGCTCGCCCGGCAGCAGGTCCGTCTCGCCGGACTCGATGATCGTCACGCGGCGGAGCATCTGCCGCACGATGACCTCGACGTGCTTGTCGTGGATGCCCACGCCCTGCGAGCGGTACACGCGCTGGACCTCGTCCACGAGGTGCTTCTGCGCCTGCCGCGGACCGCGGATGCGCAGCACCTCCTTGGGGTCCACCGCGCCAGAGACCAGCTGCTGGCCGACCTCGACGTGCTCGCCCTCGGCCACGAGCAGCTTCGCGCGCCGCAGCACCGGGTACCCGATCGCCTCGTCCCCGTTGTCCGGGGTCACGACGACCTTGAGGGCCTTCTCGGTGTCCTCGATCGTGACCCGCCCGGCGACCTCCGAGATCGGCGCGACGCCCTTGGGCGTGCGGGCCTCGAAGAGCTCCTGGATGCGGGGCAGACCCTGGGTGATGTCACCGTCCGAGGACGCGACACCACCGGTGTGGAAGGTGCGCATGGTCAGCTGCGTGCCGGGCTCACCGATCGACTGGGCCGCGATGATCCCCACGGCCTCGCCGATGTCCACGAGCTGGTTCGAGGCCAGCGAGCGGCCGTAGCACGACGCGCACACGCCCACCGCGGACTCGCAGGTCAGCACGGAGCGCACGCGCACCGTGTCGGCCCCGCCCTCGAACACGCGCTGGATCGCCGCGTCGGAGAGGTCCGTGCCCGCCCCGGCCAGGATCTCGCCGTTGGCGTCCACGACGTCGACCGCGAGCACCCGGCCGTGCACGGTGTTCTCGATGTCCTCGTGGAGCACGCGCTCACCGGTCTCGCGGAGGTCCGCCACGGGCAGGGTCAGCCCGCGCTCGGTCATGCAGTCCGCCTCGCGCACGATGACGTCCTGGGAGACGTCCACGAGACGGCGGGTCAGGTAGCCCGAGTTCGCCGTCCGCAGCGCGGTGTCGGCCAGGCCCTTGCGGGCGCCGTGGGTCGCGATGAAGTACTCCAGCACCGACAGGCCCTCACGGTACGAGGACTTGATCGGGCGGGGCATGATCTCGCCCTTGGGGTTGGACACGAGCCCGCGGATGCCGGCGATCTGGCGGACCTGCATCCAGTTGCCCCGGGCGCCGGAGGAGACCATGCGGTTGATGGTGTTCAGCGGCGACAGGTTGGCCTGCATGGCCTGTGCCACCTCGTCCGTGGCCTTGGTCCAGATGTCGATCAGCTCCGAGCGGCGCTCGTCGTCGTCGATCAGACCGCGGTCGTACTGGCCCTGGATCTTCGCGGCCTGCGCCTCGTAGCCCTCCATGATGGCGGGCTTCTCGGGCGGGGTCGCGATGTCGGAGATGGCCACGGTCACGCCCGAGCGGGCCGCCCAGTGGAACCCGGCGTCCTTGAGCTCGTCGAGCGTGTGCGCCACGGTCACCATCGGGTACCGCTCCGCGAGGTCGTTGACCAGCGCGGACAGGTGCTTCTTGTCCGCGACGGCCTCGTCCCAGGGGTAGTCCTCGGGCAGCGTCTCGTTGAACAGCACTCGGCCCAGGGTCGTGCGCACCAGGAGCGGCCGGCCCGGCTCCCAGCCCTCGGGGGCCTCCCAGCCCTCGAACGGGACGAAGTGGTCGAGCTCGATGGTGCACAGGGCGTTGAGGTGCAGCTTCCCGGCGTCGTGGGCCATGATCGCCTCGGCCACCGAGGAGAACGACCGGCCCTCCCCCTCCTCGCCCTCGCGGACGGTGGTGAGGTGGTAGAGGCCGATGATCATGTCCTGCGAGGGCAGGGCGATCGGCTTGCCGTCCGAGGGCTTGAGGATGTTGTTCGAGGACAGCATCAGGATGCGCGCCTCGGCCTGGGCCTCCGGGGACAGCGGCAGGTGCACGGCCATCTGGTCACCGTCGAAGTCGGCGTTGAACGCGCCGCACACGAGCGGGTGGAGCTGGATGGCCTTGCCCTCGACGAGCTGCGGCTCGAACGCCTGGATGCCGAGGCGGTGCAGGGTGGGGGCACGGTTGAGCAGCACGGGGTGCTCGGTGATGACCTCCTCCAGCACGTCCCACACCTGCGGGCGGTAGCGCTCGACCATGCGCTTGGCCGACTTGATGTTCTGCGCGTGGTTGAGGTCCACCAGGCGCTTCATCACGAACGGCTTGAACAGCTCGAGGGCCATCTGCTTGGGCAGACCGCACTGGTGCAGCTTCAGCTGCGGACCGACCACGATGACCGACCGGCCGGAGTAGTCGACGCGCTTGCCGAGCAGGTTCTGGCGGAACCGGCCCTGCTTGCCCTTGAGCATGTCGGACAGCGACTTCAGGGCACGGTTGCCCGGACCGGTCACCGGCCGGCCGCGGCGGCCGTTGTCGAACAGCGAGTCCACGGCCTCCTGCAGCATCCGCTTCTCGTTGTTGACGATGATCTCCGGGGCGCCCAGGTCCAGCAGCCGCTTGAGGCGGTTGTTGCGGTTGATCACGCGCCGGTACAGGTCGTTGAGGTCCGAGGTCGCGAAGCGGCCGCCGTCCAGCTGCACCATCGGGCGCAGCTCCGGCGGGATCACCGGGACGGCGTCCAGGACCATGCCCAGCGGGGAGTTGTCCGTGGTGAGGAAGGCGTTGACGACCTTCAGCCGCTTCAGGGCGCGGGTCTTGCGCTGGCCCTTGCCCGTGGCGATGGTCTCGCGCAGCGACTCGGCCTCGGCCTCGAGGTCGAAGGTCTCCAGGCGCTTCTTGATCGCCTCGGCGCCCATCGAGCCCTCGAAGTACATGCCGTAGCGGTCGACCATCACGCGGTAGAGCGCCTCGTCGCCCTCGAGGTCGTTGACCTTGAGGTTCTTGAACCGGTCCCAGACCTGCTCGAGCCGGTCGATCTCCTGGTTGGCGCGCTTGCGCACGTTGGCCATCTGGCGGTCGGCGGAGTCGCGGAGCTTGCGCTTCTCCGCGGCCTTGCCGCCCTCGTCCTCGACCCGGCCGAGCTCGGTCTCCAGGTCGCGGGCGATCGCGGCGATGTCCGCGTCGCGCGTCGACTCCATCTGCGCCTTCTCCCGGTCCACGGCGGCCTGGAGGTTCGGCAGGTCGTCGTGGCGGGCGTCCTCGTCCACGGACGTGATCATGTACGCCGCGAAGTAGATGACCTTCTCGAGGTCCTTCGGGGCCAGGTCCAGCAGGTAGCCCAGCCGCGAGGGCACTCCCTTGAAGTACCAGATGTGGGTCACGGGAGCGGCGAGCTCGATGTGGCCCATGCGCTCACGGCGCACCTTCGCCCGGGTCACCTCCACGCCGCAGCGCTCGCAGATGATGCCCTTGTAGCGCACGCGCTTGTACTTGCCGCAGTAGCACTCCCAGTCCCGGGTGGGGCCGAAGATCTTCTCGCAGAACAGGCCGTCCTTCTCGGGCTTGAGCGTGCGGTAGTTGATGGTCTCCGGCTTCTTGACCTCGCCGTACGACCAGGTCCGGATGTCCTCGGCGGTCGCAAGACCGATCCGCATGAGTCCGAGTGAAGATTCGTTGGACATGAGGGTCCTTTATCTCTTTCTCTAGAAAGGGTGAAGTCTCGTCGGGGGTGGGCGGAGAGCCTCAGACCTCTTCGACCGAGCTGGGCTCGGAGTGCGAGAGATCGATGCCCAGCTCCTCGGCCGCCCGGAAGACCTCGTCATCCGAGTCACGCATCTCGATGGTGTTGCCGTCGGCCGAGAGGACCTCGACGTTCAGGCACAGGGACTGCATCTCCTTGATGAGCACCTTGAAGGACTCGGGAACGCCCGGCTCCGGGATGTTCTCGCCCTTGACGATGGCCTCGTAGACCTTCACGCGTCCGTGGACGTCGTCGGACTTGACCGTCAGCAGCTCCTGCAGGGTGTAGGCGGCGCCGTAGGCCTCGAGCGCCCAGACCTCCATCTCGCCGAAGCGCTGGCCGCCGAACTGCGCCTTACCGCCCAGCGGCTGCTGGGTGATCATGGAGTACGGGCCGGTCGAGCGCGCGTGGATCTTGTCGTCGACCAGGTGGTGCAGCTTCAGGATGTACTGGTAGCCCACCGAGACCGGGTCGGGGAACGGCTCGCCGGAGCGGCCGTCGAACAGCCGCGCCTTGCCGGAGCGGTCGATCAGCCGGACGCCGTCGCGCGTGGGGTTGGTGTGGTCGAGGAGGTCGAAGATCTCCTCCTCGCGCGCGCCGTCGAACACCGGGGTCGCCACGTTGGTGGGGCCCGACTGCTTCGGGAAGTTGGGCAGGTTCTCGAGCCAGGCGGGATCGCCCTCGATGTTCCAGCCCTGCTTGGCGAGCCAGCCGGTGTGCACCTCGAGGACCTGCCCGAGGTTCATCCGCCCGGGCACGCCCAGCGGGTTGAGGATGATGTCCACGGGGCTGCCGTCCTCGAGGAACGGCATGTCCTCGACGGGCAGGATCTTCGAGATGACGCCCTTGTTGCCGTGCCGGCCGGCGAGCTTGTCGCCGTCGGTGATCTTGCGCTTCTGCGCGACGTACACCCGGACCACCTGGTTGACGCCCGCGGGCAGGTCGTCGTCCTCGTCGTCGCGGTCGAAGACGCGCACGCCGATGACGGTGCCCGACTCGCCGTGGGGCACCTTCAGGGACGTGTCGCGCACCTCGCGGGACTTCTCGCCGAAGATGGCGCGCAGCAGGCGCTCCTCCGGGGTCAGCTCGGTCTCCCCCTTCGGGGTCACCTTGCCCACCAGGATGTCGCCGGCCTGGACCTCCGCGCCGATGTGGATGATGCCGCGCTCGTCGAGGGCCGAGAGGACCTCCTCGGAGACGTTCGGGATGTCCCGGGTGATCTCCTCGGCGCCCAGCTTGGTGTCGCGGGCGTCGATCTCGTGCTCCTCGATGTGGATCGAGGTCAGCACGTCCTCGGAGACCATCCGCTGGGAGAGGATGATGGCGTCCTCGTAGTTGAGGCCCTCCCAGGACATGTAGGCCACCAGCAGGTTCTTGCCCAGGGCCAGCTCGCCCTGGTCCGTGGAGGGCCCGTCGGCGATGACCGAGCGCTCCTCCACGCGCTCGCCCTCGGAGACGATCACGCGCTGGTTGTAGGTGTTGCCCGGGTTCGAGCGGGTGAACTTGTTGATCGGGTAGACCGTGGTCGTCCCGTCGTCGTTGAGCACCCGCACGAGGTTGGCGGAGACCTCGTCGACCACGCCCGGCTTGCGGGCCAGCACGGAGTCGCCGGCGTCCAGGGCCGCGTAGCGCTCCATGCCGGTGCCCACCAGCGGGGCCTCGGACTCGAGCAGCGGCACGGCCTGGCGCTGCATGTTGGCGCCCATGAGCGCGCGGTTGGCGTCGTCGTGCTCGAGGTACGGGATGAGCGCGGTCGCCACGGACACCATCTGCCGCGGGGACACGTCCATGTACTGCACCGCGGTCGGGTCGACCAGCACGGCCTCGCCCGAGCCGTCGGCGGCGCGCGCGAGCACGGCGTCCTCGGCGAAGCGGCTGTCCGTGGTCAGCGGCGCGTTCGCCTGCGCGATGGTCACGCCCCGCTCGTCGTCGGCGGTGAGGTAGTCGACGTCGTCGGTCACGACACCGTCGACGACCTTGCGGTACGGGGTCTCGATGAAGCCGAACGGGTTGATCCGCCCGTAGGTCGCGAGCGAGCCGATGAGGCCGATGTTGGAGCCCTCAGGGGTCTCGATCGGGCACATGCGGCCGTAGTGCGACGGGTGCACGTCGCGGACCTCCATGCCGGCGCGGTCGCGGGAGAGACCGCCCGGGCCCAGCGCGGAGAGCCGCCGCTTGTGCGTCAGGCCCGCGAGCGGGTTGTTCTGGTCCATGAACTGCGACAGCTGCGAGGTGCCGAAGAACTCCTTGATCGCCGCCACGACCGGACGGATGTTGATCAGGGTCTGCGGGGTGATGGCCTCGACGTCCTGCGTGGTCATCCGCTCGCGCACCACGCGCTCCATCCGGGACAGGCCCGTGCGGATCTGGTTCTCGATCAGCTCGCCGACCGCGCGGATGCGCCGGTTGCCGAAGTGGTCGATGTCGTCGACGTCGACCACGAGCTCGCGGGGCTCGCCGTCGCGCATCCCGCGGATCGTGCCGCCGCCGGCGTGCAGCGTGACGAGGTAGCGGATCATCGCGACGATGTCGTCGACGGAGAGCACGGAGGCGTCGTCGGCGTCGAAGTCCTTGTCGAGCCCGAGCTTCCGGTTGAGCTTGTAGCGGCCCACCTTGGCGAGGTCGTAGCGCTTCGAGTTGAAGTACATGTTGTCCAGCAGCGCCTGCGCGGCGTCGACCGTGGGCGGCTCGCCCGGCCGGAGCTTGCGGTAGATGTCCAGCAGCGCGTCCTCGCGGGACTCGACGGTGTCCTTCTCCATGGTCGCCCGGATCGAGTCGAACTCGCCGAACTCCTCGAGGATGCGGGACTCGGTCCAGCCCAGGGCCTTGAGCAGCACGGTGACCGACTGCTTGCGCTTGCGGTCCAGGCGCACGCCCACCTGGTCGCGCTTGTCGATCTCCAGCTCGAACCAGGCGCCGCGCGAGGGGATGATCTTCGCGGAGTAGACGTCCTTGTCCGAGGTGCGGTCCTGGCCGCGCTCGAAGTAGGCGCCCGGGGAGCGGACGAGCTGCGAGACGACGACGCGCTCGGTGCCGTTGATGACGAACGTGCCCTTCTCCGTCATCAGCGGGAAGTCGCCCATGAACACGGTCTGCTGCTTGATCTCGCCCGTGTTGTTGTTCATGAACTCGGCCTTGACGTACAGGGGGGCCGAGTACGTGGCGTCCCGGTCCTTGCACTCGTCCATGGTGTACTTCGGGTCGTAGAACTCCGGCTCGGAGAAGGACAGGGACATGGTGCCCTGGAAGTCCTCGATCGGGGAGATCTCCTCGAAGATGTCGGAGAGCCCGGAGGTGCGGGCGATGCCCTGCTCCCCGGTCTCGACGGCCTGCCGGACGCGGGCCTGCCAGCGCTCGTTGCCGACGAGCCGGTCGAAGCTGTCCGTCTGGAGGGCCAGCAGGTTCGGCACGTCCAGCGGTTCGTGGATCTTGGCGAAGGAGATGCGGCGCGGGATGTCCCCGTCGGCCGGTCGGTTAGCGGTTACGTTCGAATCGGTGCTCGAGGCGACCAAGATGGATTCCTTCCACAGACCTGCAGTTGAATCGCGCAGTTCCCGATCGGGTCTTCGGGAGGTTCGAGGACCAGCGTGGTGACCTGCTGATCCGCTCCCCCGGGGCGCCCACCGCTATATGAAGGCACGCAGAATTGAGGGACAACGCAAAGAACCAGCATAGGCGCGGAACGCCGTGCTGTCCACACGGCCGGTGGACGCGAACGCCCACCGGCCGTAGGATGAGGGATTTTGTGTCGAACGTCTCAGCTGCGGCCGGGACTCAGCCGCGCCCGGTCACCGGGCGGTCTCCACGGCCCCGGTCTCGATCGCCTCGCCGGCGGACGCGGGGGCGTCGACGGCGAACGCCTCGATCGGCGGGCAGCTGCAGACGAGGTGGCGGTCGCCGGCGGCGTTCTCCACCCGGCCCACGGGCGCCCAGTACTTGGCCAGGCGCAGCTCGGGCAGCGGGTAGGCGGCCTGGGACCGGGGGTAGGGCCGGTCCCACTCGTCGGCGGTGAGCACCTCGGCCGTGTGGGGCGCCCGGCGCAGGACGGAGTCCTCGGCCGTCACCTCGCCCTCGGCCACGGCGGTCATCTCGGCGTGGATCGCCCGCATCGCGTCCACGAATCGGTCGAGCTCCGCGAGGTTCTCGGACTCCGTGGGCTCGACCATGAGCGTGCCGGCCACGGGGAAGGCGAGCGTGGGTGCGTGGAAGCCGTAGTCGACGAGCCTCTTGCAGACGTCCTCGGCCGTGATCCCGGAGGCCTTGGTCAGCGCGCGCAGGTCGAGGATGCACTCGTGGGCCACGAGATTCCCGGGGCCGTTGTAGAGCGTGGGGAACACGTCGGCGAGCCGCGCGGAGACGTAGTTGGCGCTGAGGATCGCCGTGCGCGCCGAGGCGGTGAGCCCCTCGGCGCCGGTCATCGCGATGTACATCCACGAGATCGGCAGCACCCCGGCCGACCCGTAGCGGGCCTGGGACACGGGGAACGCGTCCGTCTCGTCGGCGCTGACGGCCGGGTCGTCGGGCAGGAACGGCACGAGGTGCTCGGCCACCGCCACCGGGCCCACGCCGGGGCCCCCGCCGCCGTGCGGGATGCAGAAGGTCTTGTGCAGGTTCAGGTGCGAGACGTCCCCGCCGAAGCGCCCGGGACGGGCCAGGCCCATGAGGGCGTTGAGGTTGGCGCCGTCCACGTAGACCTGTCCCCCGGCGTCGTGCACGGCCGCGCACACGTCGGTCACCTGCGCCTCGAACACGCCGTGCGTGGAGGGGTAGGTGATCATGATGCCGGCGAGCTCGTCCCCCACGGCCTCGATCTTCGCGGCCAGGTCGTCCATGTCCACGGAGCCGTCGCCGGCGGTGGCCACGACCACGACCTTGAGGTCGGCGAGGACCGCGGAGGCGGCGTTGGTCCCGTGGGCCGAGGACGGGATGAGGATGGTCTTGCGCTGCCGGTCCCCGCGCGAGAGGTGGTAGCGGCGGATGGCCAGCAGCCCGGCGAGCTCGCCCTGGGAGCCGGCGTTGGGCTGGACGGAGACCGCGGTGTAGCCGGTGATCTCCGCGAGCCAGGACTCGAGCTGCCCGACGAGCTCCCGCCACCCCTCCGTCTGGTCCTCGGGGGCCAGCGGGTGGATCGAGGCGAACTCCGGCCAGCTGATGGGCTCCATCTCGGCGGCGGCGTTGAGCTTCATGGTGCACGAGCCCAGCGGGATCATGGTGCGGTCGAGCGCGAGGTCCTTGTCCGCGAGGGCGCGCAGCCACCGCATCATCGCGGTCTCGGACCGGTGGGTGGTGAACACCGGGTGGGTGAGGTAGTCGTCCGTGCGCAGCAGCTCGGCCGGCAGCTCACCGGCGGCGGCCCCGGCCTCCGGCGACGAGGCCCCGAACGCGGCGAGGACCGCGTCGACGTCGTCCTCGTCGTGCGGCTCGCCCACGGACACGGAGACGTGGTCCGCGTCGGCCCGGCGCACGTTGATCCCCCGCTCGGCGGCCGCGGCCACGACCTCGTCGGCGCGGCCGGGGACCTCGGCCAGGACGGTGTCGAAGAACCGGTCGTGGACCACGGTGGTCCCGGCCGCCGCGAGTCCCGCGGCCAGGCGGGCGGCGAGCCCGTGCACCCGCTCGGCGATCGCGCGCAGCCCCTCCGGACCGTGGTAGGCGGCGTAGGCGCCCGCGACGATGGCCAGCAGCGCCTGCGCCGTGCAGATGTTGGAGGTCGCCTTCTCCCGGCGGATGTGCTGCTCACGGGTCTGCAGGGCCAGCCGGTAGGCGGGCCGGCCCGAGGAGTCCACCGAGACCCCGACCAGCCGGCCGGGCAGATTGCGCTCCAGCCCCTTGCGGCAGGCGATGAACGCGGCGTGCGGCCCGCCGAAGAAGAGGGGGACGCCGAAACGCTGGGCCGAGCCCACGGCGATGTCCGCGCCCTGCTCGCCGGGGGGCCGCAGCAGGGTCAGGGCCAGCAGGTCGGTGGACACCGTGACGAAGGCCCCGCGCGCACGGGCCTGCTCCACGAGGTCCTCCAGGGACGCCACGTCGCCGTCGACGCCCACCTGGGCGAGGACGACCCCGAAGGCGTCGCCCTCGGGCAGGCCCTCCGTGAGGTCGGCGACGACCAGCTCCACGCCCACGGCCCGGCAGCGTCCGCGCAGCACCGCGAGCGTCTGCGGCAGGCTCCGGGAGTCCACGACGACCCGCCGGCTCGTGGACCTGCGGTTGGACCGCTGCATCATGAGCACCGCCTCGGCCACCGCGGTCGCCTCGTCGAGCAGGGACGCGTTGGCGAGGTCGAGGCCGGTGAGGTCCATGACCGCGTTCTGGAAGGTCAGCAGCGCCTCGAGCCGGCCCTGGGAGATCTCGGGCTGGTACGGGGTGTAGGACGTGTACCAGGCCGGGTTCTCGAGGATGTTGCGGCGCAGCGCGGGCGGGGTGACGGTGTCGGCGTAGCCCTGGCCGATCATCTGCGTCATGACCCGGTTCTTGGCGGCCGTGCGGCGCAGGGCCGTCAGGGCCTCGTGCTCGGACAGCGGTGCCGGCAGGTCCAGGGGACGGTCCGTGGCGATCGTCGCCGGCACGGCGCGGGCGACGAGCTCGTCGAGGTCGGCCGCGCCGACGGTCTCGAGCATCGTCCGGGTCTCGGCCGCGTCCGGGCCGAGGTGACGTGGAAGGAAGGACAAGGTCAGCTCCTCGTGGTTCGAGGGCCCGGGGGGCCCGTCCGACCTCCCCGCTCTGTTCGTCGACCTGAGAGTTTTCGCCGGTCCCCGCGCGGGGGCCGGCCTGCACCGCCGGTGGCCCTCCGCCCCGGCCGGCGGCCGCGGGTCGATGAGCCTCTTCAGAGTGGCCTGGTCGCAGCGGTACTGGGGCCTGAGAGATTCTCGGGGAGGATTTGCTCCTTCGGCGCCGGCCGCCGCCCGGGACCGGGTCGGCGTCGGACTCTCCCGCTGCGCGTGGACGGCCAATGTGGTTGTGCCCCCCAGTCTCCCACACCCGCCCGGGTCCGCACACCGCTCCCCCGTCCCGCGGTGGCCCGCGACGCCCCGGGCCGCACCCTCCCGGAACGGGACGAGGCCCCGGACGCGGTGCGTCCGGGGCCTCGCGGGACCGTCCGGGCGGACGGTCCCGAGGGTCCTACTTGAGGGTGACGGTGGCGCCGGCGCCCTCGAGGGCCTCCTTGGCCTTGTCCGCGGCCTCCTTGTTGGCGCCCTCGAGGACGGCCTTGGGGGCCGAGTCGACGAGGTCCTTGGCCTCCTTGAGGCCGAGGGAGGTCAGCGCGCGGACCTCCTTGATGACCTGGATCTTCTTCTCGCCGGCGGCCTCGAGGACGACGTCGAACTCGGTCTGCTCCTCGGCCTCCTCGGCGGCACCGGCGGCCGGGGCCGCGGCACCGGCCACGGCCACCGGGGCGGCGGCAGTGACGTCGAAGGTCTCCTCGAAGGCCTTCACGAACTCGGAGAGCTCGATGAGGGAGAGCTCCTTGAACGCGTCGATCAGTTCCTCGGTGCTGAGCTTGGCCATGGTTGTGGCTCCTTTTCGATGTGGTGACCCGGCCGGTCTGGTCGGCGCGGGACGGTCTGGTTCCGTGGGAAGAATTCGCCTCGCGGCGGGTGCTGGCTAGGCGCCCTGCTCCTCGACCTTCGCGCGCAGCGCCTCGGCGGTGCGCACGGTCTTGGACAGCGGCGCCTGGAACAGCGCGGCGGCCTTGGACAGGGACGCCTTCGCGGCGCCCGCGACCTTGGCGAGCAGCACCTCGCGGGACTCGAGGTCCGCGAGCCGCTGGATCTCTGCCGCGCTGAGCGCCTTGCCCTCGAGGTAGCCGCCCTTCAGGACGAGCTGCGGGTGGGCCTTCGAGAAGTCGCGCAGGTTCTTGGCGGCCTCGACGGGATCACCCGAGATGAAGGCGATGGCGCTCGGGCCCGAGAGGTGGTCGTCGAACGCGTCGATGCCCAGATCCCTGGCCGCGATCGCGGTCAGCGTGTTCTTCACCACGGCGTATTCGGCGTTCTCACCGAGCGAGCGGCGCAGCTCCTTGAGCTGGGCCACGGTGAGACCGCGGTACTCAGTCAGGACAGCGGCGTCCGAGTTGGAGAACAGCTCCTTCAACTCGGCGACCGCGGCTGCCTTTTCCGGGTTCGCCATGGTACTCCTTCCGGTCTTCGATGCCGGGCGCTGCCTGGAAGGATCCGCACACGGAAAAAGCCCCGCGCAGATGCCCGGGGCTCGACGGCACGCTCCGTGCAGGACGGCGCGTGCTCGCTGTGCTGGTTCACCTGCGCTGGCCGTTCCTGGCGGAACTCTTACGGCTGCTCCCCCGCGCCCTGGGGCACCGAAACGGTGCCCGGGAGGCATGGAGGACCACGACCGGCGGTCTTTGGTGCTCCCCAGGGTACCCGAGCGCCGGCCGGTCGCCAAATCGCGCGCCGCACCGGGCCCCGGCCGTCCCGCCGGGACTCAGACGGGCGAGAGCTCCCGGGACCAGACCCCGCTGCGCCCCACGACCCGGAAGCCGAGCCGGCTGTTGACCCGGCTCATCCGGTCGTCGCCGCTGTGGCTCCACGAGTACACGGTCCGCACACTGGGAGCCGCCTGCGCGAGCTGCTCCAGGTTGGCGAGCTTGAGCTGGGTGGCCAGCCACCGTCGGCGGTGCTCGCGCAGGACCAGGGTCTCGTCCTGCATCCCGATGGCCGGGTCCTCGCCCGCCAGGACGATCTCCGTCATCCCCACGAGCCGCCCGGTGGCCTCGTGCTCGGCGACGGCGACCAGGGACAGGTTCCCGGCCTCGGCGCGCAGCTGCTCGGTCCGGCGCACGCGTTCGGGGTCCCACGCCTCGGTCTCGGCGGCGACCGGTGGCAGGAAGGTGTCGGCGGCCATCCGCGAGTGCAGGACCGCGAGCTCGTCGAGCCACCGTTCCGGCGCCGAACCGCTCCAGGTGTGCACCCGGTACGGCTCCGGGGAGGGGGAGGCCGCCATCTCTCTCCGCAGCTCCGCCACCCGGTCCTCCCGCAGCGGGACCTCCAGGACGCCGAAGTCGCTGACGGACTCGAGCCGGTAGCCCGCGTTGAGCGCGAAGCGCGTCTGCCGGTTGGAGACGGGCAGCCGACCGGAGCCGTCCGCGGCGTCGACCCACTCGACCATGCCCGGGGTGATGACCGGGAAGACCCCGGTGACGCTGCCGTCGCCCTGGATCTCCTCGGGACCGGGGTGCTCGGTCTGGATGCGCAGGTGCCGGCGGGACTCCCCGACCGCGAGCTGCTCGGCCGCCGCCAGGAGCTCGCTGCCCGTGCCCTGCGCCGTGGTCTCCGGGTCGACGTCGACCGTGATGTGCGCCCAGCCGGTCAGGGTGACGAGCGGCATCCGGATCTCGGCCCGCCCCGTGATCCGGTCGCCGGCCCAGGACAGCAGGATGACGACCCGCTCGAAGGGGTCCTTGAGGTCGCGGTAGAGCTCGTACGCGTCACCGGTCAGGTCCGAGATCCCCCAGACGTGCTGCCGGGACCGGCGCACGAGCTCCGCCACCCGCCCGAGCAGGGCCCGGGCGTCGTCGTCGAACTCGTCGGGAATGCGCATCTGCTCGATGCGCACCAGGGGGTGCTCGCTCACGAGAGGTTCTCCGTTCCGTGGGCGCCGGCGGACGCCCGTGGGGTCATGTGCGTGGGGAGCGCGGCGCGCCCGACGGGAAGGGGCCCGGCCGCAACGGCCGGGCCCCCACCCGTCGCGCCCCCGGGGGGAGCCGCTGTCCGGCGTCAGGCGCCGACGACGACCTCGGTGACGTTCGGGTCGACCGGGATGCCCGGGCCGAACGTGGTCGAGACGGTCGCCTTGGTGACGTAGCGGCCCTTCGACGCGGCCGGCTTCAGGCGCAGGATCTCCTCGAGGGCGGCCCCGTAGTTCTCGGCGAGCTTCGCGGCGTCGAACGACGTCTTGCCGACGATGAAGTGGAGGTTGGAGTGCTTGTCCACGCGGAAGTCGATCTTGCCGCCCTTGATGTCGGTGACGGCCTTGGTCACGTCCATGGTCACCGTGCCGGTCTTCGGGTTGGGCATGAGGTTGCGGGGCCCGAGGACCTTGCCGAGGCGTCCGACCTTGCCCATCATGTCCGGGGTCGCCACGGCCGCGTCGAAGTCCGTCCAGCCGCCCTGGATGCGGGCGATCAGGTCGTCGGAGCCCACGTGGTCGGCGCCGGCCTCCTCGGCGGCGGCGGCCTTGTCACCGGTCGCGAAGACGACCACGCGGGCGGTCTTGCCGGTGCCGTGGGGAAGGTTCACGGTGCCGCGGACCATCTGGTCGGCCTTGCGGGGGTCCACGCCGAGACGGAGCACGACCTCCACGGTGGAGTCGGTCTTCGCCGTGTCGATCTCCTTGGCGAGGGCCACGGCCTCGGCCGGGGCGTACAGCGCGCCCTCGTCGATCTTCGCGGCGGCCGTCTGGTATGCCTTGCTGCGCTTTGCCATCTGCTTCTTCTCCTTGTGCAGTTGTGGTCTGCGGACCGCGCTCGGTCCTGCCACGGGAATGTCGGTGGGGTGGTGTCAGCCTCGGCCGATCACTCGACCTCGATGCCCATCGAGCGGGCGGTGCCGGCGATGATCTTCGCCGCGGCGTCGATGTCGTTGGCGTTGAGGTCTTCCTTCTTGGTCTCGGCGATCTCCCGGACCTGGTCCATGGTGAGCTTGCCGACCTTCTGCGTGTGGGGCACGCCGGAGCCCTTCGCGACACCGGCGGCCTTCTTGATCAGCTGCGCGGCGGGCGGGGTCTTGGTGATGAAGGTGAACGAGCGGTCCTCGTAGACCGTGATCTCCACGGGGACGATGTTGCCGCGCTGGGACTCCGTGGCCGCGTTGTAGGCCTTGCAGAATTCCATGATGTTCACGCCGTGCTGACCGAGGGCCGGGCCCACGGGGGGCGCCGGGTTGGCGGCGCCTGCCTGGATCTGCAGCTTGATGAGGCCGGAGACCTTCTTCTTCTTGGGAGCCATGTGCTGGGTCCTTCTTCTGCTGGACGTACCGGCGCACAGGAGCGTACGACGGCGGGTGGCCGCCGTGGCGCGGCGGCCGGGCGGCCCCGTCGGCGAAGCATGCGCCGCGGGGCCGGGAACTGTGGGGCGGGCCGGGCCCGCCCGCTCAGATCTTGGAGACCTGGTTGAAGCCGAGCGTCACGGGGGTCTCGCGCTCGAAGATCGACACGAGGACCACGAGCTGCTGGGACTCCACCTTGATCTCGGAGATCGTGGCGGGGAGGGTCTCGAACGGGCCCTCCTTGACGATGACGGACTCGCCCACCTCGAAGTCGACGTCGACCTGGGGCTGGGCGCTGGGCTGCCCGGCGGTCTCGCCGCCGGCGCCCTGCGGGGCCTCGAAGACGGGGTTGAGCATCTCGAAGACCTCGTCCAGGCGCAGCGGCACGGGGTTGTACGCGTCCTGGCCCACGAACCCCGTGACACCGGGGGTGTGGCGCACCGCGCCCCAGGAGGCGTCGGTGAGGTTCATGCGCACCAGCACGTAGCCCGGGATCCGCACGCGGCGGACGATCTTGCGCTGGGCGTTCTTGATCTCGACGACCTCCTCCATCGGCACCTCGATCTGGAAGATGTCGTCCTCCATGTTGAGGGACTGGATGCGGGTCTCGAGGTTCGTCTTCACGCGGTTCTCGTAGCCGGCGTAGGTGTGGATGACGTACCAGTCACCCTCCTGGCGGCGCAGCTGCGACTTGAACTCCTCGACGGGGTCCACCGCGGGGGCCTCCTCGACCGCCGGGTCCTCCACGGCGGGGGCCTCCTCGACCGCCGGGTCCTCCACGGCGGGGGCCTCGTCCGGCTCGTGGCCGGCCGCGAGGTCGTCCACGGAGGTCTCCGGCTCCGGGGACTCCGGGGCCTGCTGGTCGACCGCGGCCGGTGCCTCGGTGCCGTTTTCGAGCTCGTGCTCGGTCACTGGATCTCCCTGTTCTTTCGTGGATGTGGTGCTCTGCTGGGTGACGACGGACCGCCCGTCCGCGCGCCGTCCGGCCTCAGCCGGCGGCGCCGCCACCCTGCCCGAAGATCCACAGGGCGGCCTGCCCGAACGCGAGGTCCAGGATCGAGATGAGCACCATCATGAACGCGACGAACACGAGCACGACCAGCACGTAGTTGACCAGGTCGCGCCGGGTGGGGGTGACGACCTTCTTCAGCTCCCCCACGACCTGGCGCAGGAACAGGAACAGGCGCCCGACGACGCCGCGCGGTCCCTCGGCGTCCTGCCCCGGGGGCTGGCCCGAGGCCGTCCCGGCGGTGGTCTGCGACATCGGACTCTCCCTGTTCGGACTCGTGCGTGCCGTGCGGTGCTGCCGGCCCGCCGTCGCCGGGCGGGGCCGGCGCTCCCGTGGGGAGCGCCGGCCCACCCGGACCGGAGCAGGGCAGACAGGACTCGAACCTGCAACCTGCGGTTTTGGAGACCGCTGCGCTACCAATTGCGCCACTGCCCTTCGCGTCCCGCGGCCTCTTCCGGCGCACGCGGCGCCGGTCTCGATCGCTCGGACCCGGTGACCGACTCTACCACCAGCGGTCCCTCGAAGGGCGCGCCGGAGCAGGGGTCGATGACACCAGTCGACCATCCTAGGCGACCGGTGCGGGGACGTGCAATCCGGCGGGGGTCCCCGGCACCCGGGCTCCGGCGCGGTCGGCGGAGCCGCGAGTAGCATGGGCACGTCCGCACCGCCACCCGGCGGAACCCGCCCGTCCCCTCCAGGAGGCCCCCGGTCATGACCGCACCCCGCATCTCCCGGCGCGTCGGCGCCATCGCAGAGTCCGCGACGCTCGCGGTCGACGCCAAGGCGAAGGCGCTCAAGGCCGCCGGCCGGCCCGTGATCGGCTTCGGCGCCGGGGAGCCCGACTTCCCCACGCCGCAGTACATCGTGGACGCCGCGGCCGCGGCGCTGCGGGACCCCGCGAACTTCCGGTACACCCCGGCGGCGGGCCTGCCCGAGCTGCGGAAGGCCGTCGCGGAGCAGACGGCCCGGGACAGCGGCTACACGGTGGAGCCCTCCCAGGTGCTCGTGACCAACGGCGGCAAGCAGGCCGTGTTCCAGGCCTTCGCGACGGTCGTCGACGAGGGCGACGACGTCCTGCTGCCCGCCCCGTACTGGACCACCTACCCGGAGGCGATCAGGCTCGCCGGCGGACACCCGGTCGAGGTCTTCGCCGGCCCCGAGCTGGGCTACAAGGTGACCCCGGAGCTGCTCGAGGCGGCCGTCACCGAGCGCACCACGGCCCTGCTGTTCTGCTCGCCGTCGAACCCGACCGGCGCCGTGTACTCCCCCGAGGAGACCGCCGCCGTGGGCCGCTGGGCCGCGGAGAAGGGCATCGTCGTGCTGACCGACGAGATCTACCAGCACCTCACCTACGACGGGATGCCCTTCACCTCGATCGCCGCCGCGGCCCCCGAACTGGGCGAGAACGTGGTCATCCTCAACGGCGTGGCCAAGACCTACGCGATGACCGGCTGGCGGGTGGGCTGGATGATCGGGGCTCCCGCCGTGATCAAGGCGGCCACGAACCTGCAGTCCCACCTGACCTCGAACGTCAACAACGTGGCACAGCGCGCGGCCCTCGCGGCCGTGTCGGGCCCCCTCGACGAGGCCCACCGGATGCGCGAGGCCTTCGACCGCCGCCGCCGGGTCATGGTCGAGGCGCTCAACGGGATCGAGGGCGTGGAGTGCCCGACGCCGACCGGCGCGTTCTACGCGTACGCGGACGTGCGCGGGCTGCTCGGCAAGCGCTTCGGCGACGCGACCCCGCGGACCTCCGCCGAACTCGCCGAGCTCGTCCTGGAGGAGGCGGAGGTCGCGGTGGTGCCGGGCGAGGCGTTCGGGCCGTCCGGGTTCCTGCGCCTGTCCTACGCCCTGGGCGACGACGACCTCGCCGAGGGCCTGCGCCGGCTCCAGGAGTTCCTGGGGAGCGCCGCGTGAGCGCCGGGAACGCGCTCCTGCGCGCCGCCGGGGCGGTGCCCGCGGCAGCGCTCGTCTCCGGCGGGCTGATCGGCGGGTACGCGACGGCCCGCGCCACGGGCGTCCGTCCGCTCGGCGGGGCCGTGCTGGCCGCGGCCGGGGCCGCCGCCGCCCACCGGTGGTGGCACCGGGGCGGGCCGGGCACCACGGCGGCGCTGGGCGGGCTCTACGTCCTCGGCTTCGGCCTCTCGCACCCCCTGGCCAAGAAGATCGGCGCCTGGCCCTCCGTGCTCGCCGTCACCGCCGTCAACGCCGCCGCGAACGCGGCCCTCGTGGACCGCGCCGGCCGCTGAGCCGCGGCGCGCCCGGCAGGACGGCGCGGCCCGCCCCGCGCCCGCCCTCCTGGTGACGAGCGTGTTCAGTCGCCGACGGCGTCCCGGCCTCGGCGCACGATCAGGGGGTCGGGGGGATGGACCACGGCACGGTCCTTGTCGTCGTAGTCGAACTGGTCCAGGAAGAAGCGCATGGCGTTGAGCCGGGCGCGCTTCTTGTCGTTGGACTTCACGGTGATCCACGGGGCGTGGTCGGTGTCGGTGCGCAGGAACATCTCCTCCTTCGCCTCCGTGTAGTCCTCCCACCGGTCCAGCGAGGCCAGGTCCATCGGAGAGAGCTTCCAGCGGCGCACCGGGTCGATCTGCCGGATCGCGAACCGGGTGCGCTGCTCGTGCTGGGTGACGGAGAACCAGAACTTCGTCAGGTGGATCCCCGAGTCCACGAGCATCCTCTCGAACACCGGGGCCTGGGCCATGAACGTCCGGTACTCCTCCGGGGTGCAGAAGCCCATGACCCGTTCCACGTTCGCGCGGTTGTACCAGGACCGGTCGAACATCACGATCTCCCCGGCCGTGGGCAGGTGGCGGACGTAGCGCTGGAAGTACCACTGGCCACGCTCACGGTCGGAGGGCTTGGTCAGCGCCACCACCCGCGCCGCCCGCGGGTTGAGGTGCTCGGTGAAGCGCTTGATCGTCCCGCCCTTGCCGGCCGCGTCCCGGCCCTCGAAGACGACCACGTGCTTGAGGTCGCGGTCCTGGCCCCAGTACTGGAACTTCAGCAGCTCGATCTGCAGCCGGTACTTCTCCAGCTCGTACTCCTCCCGCGACATCCGCTCCTCGTAGGGGTAGTCCTCCCGCCAGGTCTCCACCGCCGAGCCCCCGGGGTCGATGAGGTCCGGGTCCGGGGACTGGCCGTCGCGCACCGTGTACCCCTGGCCGACCAGTTTGTCGATGAACTCCCGCAGGTTCTCCCGCACCGGCTCCTCGCGTGCGTTCTCGTCCATCGCGAACCTCCTCCCAGGCCCGCCGGGGCCCTCCCCGGCAGTCTAGGCGGGGACGGGAACGGACCGGCCACGGCGCGGCCCGCCCCGGTGCCCGGCCGCCGGACTCACTAGACTGGATCTGCCGGCGCACCCCGGCCCCACGACCTCGACCGACCCCGCCCTCACGCCTCGAGACCCCAGGAGACTGCACGGATGAAGATCGGACTGCTGACCAGCGGCGGGGACTGCCCCGGCCTCAACGCCGTGATCCGCG
>NZ_JBISWL010000036.1:0-6829 GCF_044462265.1 Kocuria rhizosphaerae | reverse complement strand
CGGTCGATCTCCACGACGGAGCGCAGGACGGTGCCGGCCTTCATCTTGGCGAAGGCCTCCTCGACGTCGCCCAGGCCGATGCGCTCGGTCACGAAGCCGTCCAGGTCCAGCCTCCCCAGCCGGTACTGGTCCACGAGCATGGGGAAGTCGCGGGAGGGCAGGGTGTCGCCGTACCAGGCGGATTTGATCGACCCCCCGCGCCCGAAGACCTCGTCCAGGGGGATCTCCCAGGTCGTGCCCGGGGCCGGGACCCCGACCAGCACCATCCGCCCGGCCAGGTCCCGGGCCTCGAAGGCCTGCTGGAACGTCGCGGCGATGCCCACCGCGTCGATCACCAGGTCCGCCCCGTTCCCGCCGGTGAGGGCCTTGATGGCCTCGACCGGGTCCTGCTGCCGGGAGTTGACGGTGTGGGTGGCCCCGAACCGCTGGGCGGTGGCCAGCTTCTCGTCGTCGAGGTCCACGGCGATGATCGTCGTCGCCCCGGCCAGCTGGGCCCCGGCGATCGCTGCCGCCCCGACCCCGCCGCAGCCGATCACGGCCACCGACTCCCCGCGCTGGAGGGCACCGGTGTTGAGCACCGCCCCGATCCCGGCCATCACCCCGCAGCCCAGCAGCCCCACGGCCGCGTACTGCTCGGGGGCCAGCTCGGCCTCGATCTTGGTGCACTGCCCGGCCGCGACCAGGGTCTTCTCCGCGAAGGAGCCGATGCCCAGGGCCGGGGACAGCGGCGTGCCGTCGGCCAGGGTCATCTTCTGGGTGGCGTTGTGGGTGGCGAAGCAGTACCAGGGCTGCCCCTTGGCGCAGGCCCGGCACTGCCCGCACACCGCCCGCCAGTTCAGGATCACGTGATCGCCCACGGCGACCTCGCTCACCCCCTCCCCGACCGCGGCGACCACCCCGGCGGACTCGTGGCCCAGCAGGTAGGGGAAGTCGTCGCCGACCCCGCCCTGCACGTAGTGGTGGTCGGTCTGGCACACCCCGCAGGTGAGCACGTCCACCAGCGCCTCCCCCGGACCGGGGTCCGGGACCAGGATGGTCTCCACGCTCACCGGCTGGTTCTTGCCCTTGGCGACCACGCCCTTGACCTTGTGCATGTTGGAACTGCCTTTCGTCGTCGTCGGCACCGGGACGGTGCTCGATCACGGAAGTCGTGCTTCGGAAATCCCGACATCGGGAGGTGGAGCCGCGGCCGGAGCGGCGTGCGCCCCGGCCGCGGAGGTCTCAGCCGCGGATGCGCTCCATGCCGGGGTCCACGAGCGGCTCGGCGGAGACCGTGGCCGGGACCCGCTCGCAGTGGTACTCGATCTCCACGGTGTCGCCCTCGGAGACCTCGGGCGGGAGCCACGCGTAGGCGACCGGCCGGCCCACGGTGTAGCCGTAGACGGCGCTGGTGACGTAGCCGGCGGCGTCGCCGTCCACGTACACGGGTTCCTTGCCGAGGACTACGGAGCGTCCGTCGTCGATGGTCAGGCAGCGCAGCCGGCGCCGGACCTGGCCGTCGGAGGCCACGGCCGCCGAGCCCACGAACTCGCCCTTGTCCTTCTTGACGGCGAAGTCCAGCCCGGCCTCCAGCGGGGTGTGCTCGGTGGTCATGTCCGTGCCCCAGGAGCGGTAGCCCTTCTCCACGCGCAGGCTGTTGAAGGCCTCCCGCCCCGCGGGGACGATGCCGAACTCCTGGCCCGCCTCGTGCAGCAGGTCCCACAGCCGCAGCCCCTGGTCGGCGGTGGTGTAGAGCTCCCACCCGAGCTCGCCCACGTAGGACAGCCGCATCGCGGTGACCCGGAGGCCGCCGACCCGGATCTGCTTGGTGCGGAAGTACTTCAGACCGTCGTTGGAGAGGTCGTCGCGGGAGACCTTCGCCATGACGTCCCGTGCCCGCGGTCCCCACAGCCCGATGCAGCAGGTCTCGGCGGTGGTGTCCCGCACCAGCGCCCAGGCGGTGGGGTCCTCGGCGCTCTGCCGGGAGGCTTCGGCCGAGAGGTAGGCCACGTCCACGGCGCTGTTGATGCCCGCCTGGAACAGCTCCTCGTCGATCCGGGCGACGGTGATGTCGCTGCGGATCCCGCCCTTCTCGTCCAGCAGGAGGCAGTACGTGACGGCCCCCGGCTTCCGCTGGACGTTGCCCGTGGTCAGCCGGTGCAGCAGGGCGGCGGCGCCCGGTCCCTCGACCGTCACGCGCTTGAGCGCGGTCATGTCGTACATCGCCACGGCGGTGCGGGTCTTCCAGGCCTCGACCGCCGCGACGGGGGAGTGGTACTTCGCGGCCCACGGCTCCCGCTCGGGCTCGCGCCACTCCTCGGGCAGCTGGTCCAGCAGCGCGGCGTTGGCCTCGTACCAGTGGGGGCGCTCCCAGCCGTGGCTCTCCAGGAAGAACGCACCGAGCTCGATCTGCCGGGGGTAGAACGGGCTGAGCCGCAGGTTGCGCGGCGACTCCCGGGGCTGAAGGGGGTGGAGGACGTCGTAGATCTCCACGAAGTTCTGCTTGCCCGTCTCCTCGACGTACTCCGGCGAGAGCTGCACGTCGTCGAACCGGGTGGCCTCACAGCCGTGCAGGTCCGTCTCCGGGCTGCCGTCCACCAGCAGCTCGGCCATGGCCTTGGCCACGCCTGCGGAGTGGGTGACCCACACCGCCTCCGCCACCCAGAAGCCGGCGAGGTCAGGGGACTCGCCGATGAGCGGGCCCCCGTCCGGGGTGAAGGAGAAGATGCCGTTGAAGCCCTCTGCCACCTCGCTGCCGCGCAGGGACGGGAGGAAGCGCTGGCTCTCGGCCCACTGCGCGGCGAAGTCCTCGGGAGTGAACTCCAGGCGGGAGGGCATCCGGTCGTGGGAGATCTCCCGGGGCGCGTAGTGCGGCAGGTCGTCGAGGTCCACCGGCATGGGGCGGTGGGCGTAGGAGCCGATGCCGATCCGGTCCCCCCACTCCCGGTAGTACAGGTCCGCGTCCTGGTGCCGCAGGATCGGCAGGGTCGCGCCGTTCGGGGCGTCGTGCTTGCCCACGAGCTCGGGCACGGCGGACGTGAAGACGTACTGGTGGGCCAAGGGCAGGATGGGGCAGGGCATGCCGGCCATCTCGCCGATCGCCGGTCCCCAGAAGCCCGCGCAGGAGACGACGATGTCGGCCGGCACGGTGCCCTCGGACGTGGTCACGCCGGTCACGCGGCCGTTGGCCCGCTCGATCCCGGTGACGGTCGTCTCCGCCCGGTACGTCACACCGGCGCGGGAGGTGCGGTCGATGAGCACCCGCACGGCCTGGGCCGCCAGGGCGAGGCCGTCCGTGGGGACGTGGTAGCCGCCCAGCACCATCTCCGGGTTGACCAGGGGGTGCTGCTCCAGCACCTCCTCGGGGGTGAGCAGCCGGCCCTCGAGACCCCACGACGTCGCATAGCCCATCTTGCGCTTGAGCTCCTCCAGCCGCTCAGGGGTGGTGGCCACCTCGAGGCCGCCGACCTGGTTGAAGCAGTCCAGGGACACGAGCTTCTCCACCGTGTACCGCGCCAGGTGCGTCATCGTGCGGGACGGGTTCGTCTGGTAGACGAGGCCGGGCGCGTGCGACGTCGAGCCTCCCGGAAGGGGCAGCGGGCCCTGCTCGAGGACGGTGATGTCCGTCCAGCCGCGCTGGACGAGCTCGTCGGCAAGGTTCGTGCCGACGATGCCGGCGCCGATGACGACGACGCGAGGGGTGGTGCTCATGGGTGGTTCTCCTGACCTTGGGGTACCTGGCGGGTTCAGTTCGACTGGGACTCGTGCCCGGTGGAGGTGAGGCCGGGAGGCAGATTGGGGGCTTCCGGGGACTCCTCGACGTAGATCGTCCCGTCGATCACCTCGACGCGGTGGGTGCGTACGGGCAGCTTGGCGGGCGGGGCGTCGACCGCGCCGGTGCGCAGGTCGAACTTCGAGGCGTGCAGCGGGCACTCCACCTCGCAGCCCTCCACCCAGCCGTCGGCGAGCGAGGCGTCCTGGTGGGTGCACGTGTCGTCGATGGCGAACAGCTCGTCCTCCTCGGTGTGGAACACCGCGATCGGCGGGGTGGTCTCGAGCCGGATGGCGTCTCCGGGTGCGAGGTCTTTCAAGGGGCACGCCTTGTGCATCGGAGCGGTCCTTTCGTGGAGGGAACGAGCCTTCTCCCGAAACGGCTGCGGGGTCGAAGGTACTCACCATGAGCAACCTGCGTTGCAATGTGCAACATCGTGGGTACTCGGTGCGGGCGGTGTCAAGAGATGGGGCCCCAGAAAATCGTGAGCGAGGTCACATCTCGACTCAATGTAAATTTCTCCCGCCGAATTGCCGGAACCTCTTGACGGGCCCTGGGTGCAATCCTCACGCTGTTACTCACATCACGAACCGCGTTGCACAGTATGCAGTCTCCGTTCCGCCGGCGGACGCCCACCGCCTCCACCCTCCAACCCGAAAGGGGTCTCCATGGAGTCCCTCGTCATCGTCGGTGCCTCCCTGGCCGGTCTGTCGGCCGCCCGGGCCGCTCGGCGTCAAGGATTCAGCGGTCGCCTGGTCATCGTCGGCGACGACCCGCAGCGTCCCTACGACCGTCCGCCGCTGTCCAAGGAGTTCCTCGCCGGCACGATCGAGGCAGCGGACCTGGCGCTGGAGACGGAGACCGACGACCTCGACGCCGAGTGGCTGCTGGGCGTGCGGGCCATCGGTTTCGACGCGCTGTCGCGTGAGGTGATCCTGGAGGACGGGCGCAGCGTCCACGCGGACCTGCTGGTCATCGCCACCGGCGCCTCGGCCCGGTCGCTGCCGCCGATCGCGGGCCTGGAGAACGTGCTGACCCTGCGCACCCTGGAGGACGCCCGGAAGCTGCGCGCCCTCGTGGAGCGCGGCGGGCGGATGGTCGTCGTCGGTGCCGGGTTCATCGGGGCGGAGGTCGCCTCCACCGCGCACAAGCTGGGCCTGGAGGTCACGGTGCTGGAGAAGTCGCCCACGCCGTTGTGCGGTCCGCTGGGTGCGGAGCTGGGCTCGGTGGTGGGCGGGCTGCACGCCCGGGCCGGGGTGGAGCTGATCTGCGGCGCCGACATCGAGGAGTTCGAGGTCGAGGACAACGCGGTGGCCGCGGTGCGCCTGGCCGGCGGACGGACGCTGCCGGCCGACGTCGTCGTCGTCGGGATCGGGGCGGTGCCCAACACCGGGTGGCTGGAGGGCTCCGGGGTCGAGCTGGGCAACGGCGTGGTGTGCGACGAGGTCGGGCGCACGAGCGTGCCGGGCGTCGTGGCGGTCGGCGACTGCGCGGCGTGGCTGGACCCGCGCACCGGCCGGCACCACCGGGTGGAGCACTGGACCGGCGCCGCCGAGCGCCCGGCCGTGGCCGTGGGGACCCTGCTGGGCACCGACCCGGCGGTGCTGCCGGCGGTGAAGCCGGCGTACTTCTGGTCGAACCAGTACGGCACCCGGCTGCAGTTCGTCGGCGACGCCGGGGCCGGGGACCGGGTGGTCTACGAGCACGGGGGGCCGGGGGAGGAGTCCTTCCTGGCCGTCTACTACGCCGGTGAGGATCCGGTGGCGGTGCTGGGCTGGAACCAGACCAAGCAGTTCTGCCGCTGGCGCAAGACCCTCGAGAAGCTCTCCACGGCGGCGGTCCAGCTGGCCGCGGTCTGATCCACCGGGCCCCCGGCCGTGGCGGCCGGGCGCCGCCCGTGCACCTCATCACGTCACCTCATATCACCTCACTTCCTGAGAAGGAGAAAGCATTGTCGACCAACGTCATCTCCGACAGCCTGATCGCGACCCTGCCCGGTTCCACGTATGTGGACGAGGCGGTGTTCCGTGCCGAGCAGGAGCGGATCTTCGAGCAGATGTGGTTCTGCGCGGTGCGCGCTGCCGATCTGGACAAGCCCGGGGCGTTCCGCACGGTGCAGGTGGGGCGGGAGTCCATCATCATCACCCGCAACCGCAAGCACGGGATCCGGGCGTTCTACAACATCTGCCGTCACCGCGGGGTGAAGCTGTGCATGGAGGACACCGGTGAGGCCGGGCGGTCCTTCCAGTGCCCCTACCACGCCTGGACCTACGACTTCGACGGCAAGCTCATCGCGGCCCCGAACCTCACGAAGATGCCCGACATCGACCGGCAGGAGTACGGGCTGGTGTCGGTGCCGGTGCGGGAGTACCTGGGCTACGTGTGGGTGTGCCTGGCCGAGGAGCCGCCCTCCTTCGAGGAGGACGTGATGGGCGACATCGAGGATCGGCTGGGCGACACCCAGGCGATCGAGGGCTACAACGTCGAGAACCTGGCCCTGGGCCGGCGGATCACCTACGACGTGAAGGCCAACTGGAAGCTGATCATCGAGAACTTCATGGAGTGCTACCACTGCGCCACGATCCACCCCGAGCTCACCGAGGTGTTGCCGGAGTTCGCCGACGGGCTGGCCGCGCAGTACTTCGTGGGTCACGGGGCGGAGTTCGGCGAGGACGTGCTGGGCTTCACCGTGGACGGTTCCGAGGGCCTGGAGAAGCTGCCCGGGGTGGACGAGGACCACGACCGGCGCTACTACGCGATCACGGTCAAGCCGACGGTGTTCGTGAACCTGGTGCCCGACCACGTGATCATCCACCGGATGTTCCCGATGGCCGCCGACCGCACGATCGTGGAGTGCGACTGGCTCTACCTGCCCTCGGTGGTGGAGTCGGGCAAGGACGTCTCGGCCTCGGTGGAGCTCTTCCACCGGGTCAACCAGCAGGACTTCGACGCCTGTGAGCGCTGCCAGCCCGCGATGGGCTCCAAGATCTACGCCAAGGGCGGGGTCCTGGTGCCCTCCGAGCACCACATCGGCGCCTTCCACGACTGGATCACCGAGAAGGTCGGCGACGTCGTGCC
>NZ_JBISWL010000035.1:0-18133 GCF_044462265.1 Kocuria rhizosphaerae | reverse complement strand
GGTCCGGCCCGGACCGGGAGGACGCCCTGTGCGGTGTCCGGGTCGTGGAGGCCTCAGCCCTCGGTTCCGGCCGGCGCCTGCGGCCTCCCGAGGAGCTCTGCGTACTCGCGGCGCAGTTCGGCCTTCTGGACCTTGCCCATCACGTTGCGCGGCAGTTCGTCCCTGAACACGACGGCTCGCGGCTGCTTGAACCGTGCGAGACGAGGACGGATGGATCCGAGGATCTCCTCGGGATCGCCGTCGGCGGGGTCGTCGAGCACGACGACGGCGACGGGTGCCTCCCCCAGGTCCTCGTGGGGCACCCCGACGACCGCCGACTCGCGCACCGACGGGTGCTCGTCGATGAGGTCCTCGATCTCCTTGGGGTAGATGTTGTATCCGCCGGAGATGACGAGGTCCTTGTCCCGCCCGACGATGGAGAGGTAGCCGTCCTCGTCGAAGACGCCCAGGTCGCCGGTGACGAAGTACCCGTCCTCGGTGAACTCCTCTACGGTCTTCTCCGGCATGTTCCAGTACTCGCCGAACACGTTGGGGCCCGAGACCTGGATGACGCCGACCTCTCCGGTCGGGAGCTCGGCGTTCGTCTCCCGGCCGGCGACGCGGATGCTGATTCCCTCGAGGGGCAGGCCGACGGTTCCGGCCCGGCGCTCCCCGTGGTACGGGTTGGAGCACATCATCCCGGTCTCGGTCATGCCGTAGCGCTCGAGGATGGCGTGACCGGTCCGGGCCTTCCACTCGTGGTGCGTCTGTGCGCTCAGGGGTGCCGAGCCGCTGACGAACAGGCGCATGTTCCGGGTCGCCTCCGCGGTCAGTCCCGGGTGCTTGAGCAGACGCGTGTAGAACGTCGGCACCCCCATCAGCACGGTGGAGCAGGGCATGAGGTCGATGATCGTCCCGGCGTCGAACGTGTCCAGGAAGTGCATGCCGGCTCCGGTGGTCACCACCATGTTGACGGCCACGAAGAGGCCGTGGATGTGGAAGATCGGCAGCGCGTGGATGAGCACGTCCTCGGAGCCGAACTCCCACGCCTCCGTGAGGGTGGCGCAGTTGCTCGCGAGATTGCGGTGGGTCAGCACGGCGCCCTTGGAGCGGCCCGTCGTGCCGGAGGTGTAGAGGATGGCCGCCGGCGCGTCGAGGTCCACCTCGACCGGCTCGGCGGCACGGGCGGCCGGGCGGGCGAGGAGCGTGCCCGTCCCGTGCGGCCCCATCGAGACGAAGGAGACGCCGCCGGAGCCGTGCTCGGCCAGCCGCTCCTCCTCGCCGGGGGCGCAGACGAAGACCGCGGGGCGCGCGTCGTCGATGAAGTACTGCAGCTCGTTGCCGGTGTACGCCGTGTTCAGGGGCAGGTAGATGCCCCCGAGCTGGAGCGTGGCCAGGTAGAGGGCGATGACCTCGGGCAGCTTCTCCGTCCTGACCGCGACCCTGTCGCCCGCGCGCACGCCCAGGGAGGTGAGGGCGCCGGCCAGCTCGTCCCGCAGCGCACGGACCTCGGCGTAGCTCAGCCGCCGCCCGTCCGGCTCGATGGTCAGCGCCTTGTCGCCGTGCTGCTCCACGGCGTCCTCGAACATCTGGACAACGGTCCTCATGGTGCCTCCTCGGCGGTGGTCGTCCCCTCGGGGGGCTCAGGAGTTCCTGCCCCGGGCGGCCACGGTCCAGCGGTCGACGAGTACGCCGCCGCCGACCACGGCGACGTCGTCGACCAGGTTCATGGCCAGGCAGACGTGATTGGGGACCACCCGCAGGCGCTCCCCCAGGGCGGGCAGGGGCTGGTCCTCGGGCCACACCACGGTCGCGTGGTGCTCGGACAGTGCCGTGATCCGCGCGTCGAGGTGGTCCAGCAGCCGCCCGTAGCCCGTGGCCCAGGCGGGGCGGTCGCTGCCGAGGACCTTGCTGCCGGCGTCCAGGACGATCCGCCGGGGGATCCCCGCTCCCCCCTCGTGGCGGCTGACGACGGTCGCGGCGACGGTCAGGGCGATGTCCTCCGGCGCGCACCGGTCGAGTTCCAGCTGCTCGGCGTCGCCGAAGACGTAGACGCCGGGACGGACCTCCGTGGCGACCGTCCCCTCGGTGAGCAGGGCCGTGGGGGTGGAGCCGCCGCTGCGGCGGGTCACGGCGAAGCCGGCGGTGCTCAGCAGCTCCGACGCCTCGGCGAGCGCCCCCTGCTCCTGGGCCGCGGCCTCGGCCGGCATGCCGGGGGCATAGCTGTGGCCCGGGAAGGTGAAGACCCCGGCCACGTGGAGTCCCGCCCCGGCCGCGGCGCGGGCGACGTCGACGGCCTGCGCGGGGTGGACCCCGCTGCGGTGGTGGCCGCTGTCGACCTCGACGAGGACGGTGAGCTCGCCGGCCGCGTCCGCCAGGTGGGTCCCCATGGTCACGGCCGCCTCGGCGGAGTCCACGCCCACGGAGACCCGCGCGCGCTCCGTGAGCCGCCGCAGCCGCCGGGCCTGCCGGGGGCCCACCCACAGCGGGTAGGCGAGAAACAGGTCCTCGGCGCCGTGCTCGGCGAACACCTCTGCCTCCCCGATCGTGGCCACGGTCAGCCCCACGGCACCGGCGGCCAGCTGCCGGGCGGCGATCTCGGGGACCTTGTGGGTCTTGGCGTGGGGCCGCAGCTCCAGTCCCGCCGCACGGACCGCCTCCGCCATCCGGTCGACGTTGCGCTGCAGCAGCTCGCGGTCGACCATGATGCACGGTGTGTCGAGCTCGTCGGGGATCGTCGTCACGGGGATCGTCGTCACGGGGGTCCTCGTCGGTGGCGGGTTCGCGGTCGGACCCATCATGGCAGGCCGAGGGGGTGCACGCGCAGGAAGGCCCCCACGGCGGCCGCGACCTCGGCGGGGTGGGTGACCGGCAGGGAGTGACCGGCCCCGGCCACCGTCACGTCCTGGGCCTGCGGGAACCGCCGCAGAACCTCCCGGTGGACCTCCGCGAACCACGGACCGCTCTCGGACCCTCCGACGTACAGGACCGGAGCCGTGATCCGGCGAGCGTCCTCCGCGGCGAAGCTCCAGTCGCGCAGGGCCGGCAGATCCGTGCCGAAGAACGTGTCGGCGTCCCGCTCGGCCCGGGCGGCGCTGCCCGGCAGGTGACGGTCGAGTTCGACTCTCCAGTCAGGACTCACCACGCGGCTCAGGAAGCTGTCGAGAGTCGGTGCCGCACCGTGCAACCGGTAGTCCTCCAGGATCCGGTCGGTGGCCGCGAGGAAGTCGTCGGCCGCGGACGTGAAGACGGGTGGGGGCTCGATCAGCGTCAGGGTGTGCACGCGATCCGGGGTGTCGACGGCCAGCTGCAGCGCGACGGCGGCGCTGTAGGAACCGCCCACCAGGTGGGCCCGCTCGATCCCGAGGGCCGCCATGAGGTGCCGACAGTCGCGGGCGTCGCGGGCGATCGAACCCGGACCCCGGACCGGGTCGCTTCCGGCATAGCCGCGCCGGTGGTAGAGGACGAGCCGATGGTCGTCCAGCTCGGGCCGCGTCGCGAACGGCACGAACTCGTCGGCGGTCGCGGCCGTCTGGACCACGACCACCGGGTCCCCGGCTCCGCGGACGGCGACCTCCAGCGTGGTGTCCGGCAGGTGGATGCGCCGCCACTGAAGCTCTGCCATGCCGACGCTCCCCTCGGGCCCCGGGCAGGGCGCCTGCCCCCCGGTCTACCAGCACGGGGCCCCCTCGTACAGACCGGAGGACGTACTCTCCCGTTCCCGCGCGCGGCTGCGGCGCGGGAACGGGAGAGTGGCTCAGCGCAGGACGACCGTCCGGTTGCCGTGCAGGATCACGCGGCCCTCGCAGTGCCACTTCACCGCATCGGAGAGCGCCTTGCACTCGGTGTCCCGGCCGGCGGCCACGAGGTCCTCCGGCCCGTAGGTGTGGTCCACGCCCACGACCTGCTGGGCGATGATCGGGCCCTCGTCCAGCTCGGCGTTGACGTAGTGCGCCGTGGCGCCCACGGTCTTCACCCCGCGCTCGTAGGCCTGGTGGTACGGCTTGGCACCCTTGAAGCTGGGCAGGAACGAGTGGTGGATGTTGATCACCCGTCCCTCCATCCGCGTGGCCAGCTGGTCGGAGAGCACCTGCATGTAGCGGGCCAGGACGACGAGGTCCACCTCGAAGCGGTCGACCAGCTCGAGGAGGCGGGCCTCGGCCTCGGGCTTGGTGTCCGGGGTGACGGGAACGTGGAAGAACGGGATGCCGTGCCACTCGACGAGGCGCTGGTGGTCCCGGTGGTTGGAGACCACCGCCACGATGTCCACGGGCAGCTCGCCCGTGCGGGCGCGGAAGAGCAGGTCGTTGAGGCAGTGGCCGAACTTGGAGACCATCACCAGGACCCGCCGCTTCGCCCGGTGCTCGTTGAGCTCCCAGCGCATGTCGAACTTCTCGGCCACGGGGGCGAGGTCCCTGCGCAGTGCCTCCTGGTCGAGGGCCTCCCCCGTGGCCGGGGCCACGTGGACGCGCATGAAGAAGTGGCCGAGCCGGCGGTCGTCGAACTGCGTCAGTTCCACGATGTTGCAGCCGTGGTCCAGCAGCACGCCGCTGACGGCGTGCACGATCCCCGCCTTCTCGGGGCAGTCGAGGGTCAGCACCAGCTCGGTCGTGGAGCGTGCGGTGGGCACGGACTCCGGCTGCAGGCGCTGTTCAGCATTCGACGACGTTGACGGCCAAGCCACCACGGGAGGTCTCCTTGTACTTGATCTTCATGTCATTGCCGGTCTCGCGCATGGTCTTGATGACCTGGTCCAGCGAGACCTTGTGTTCGCCATCGCCGTGCATGGCCAGGCGGGCCGCGTTGATGGCCTTCGTGCTGGCGATGGCGTTGCGCTCGATGCACGGGATCTGCACGAGCCCACCCACAGGGTCGCACGTGAGCCCGAGATTGTGCTCGATGCCGACCTCGGCGGCGTTCTCGACCTGCTCCGGGGAGCCGCCGAGCACCGCGCACAGTCCGGCCGCGGCCATGGAGCAGGCCGAACCGACCTCACCCTGGCACCCCATCTCGGCTCCCGAGATGGAGGCGTTCTCCTTGATGAGGATGCCGACGGCCGCCGCCGTCAGCAGGAACTCCACCACGCCGTTCTCGTCGGCCCCGGCGATGAACCGGGCGTAGTAGTGCAGCACGGCGGGGATGATGCCGGCCGCTCCGTTGGTCGGCGCGGTGACGATCCGTCCGCCGGAGGCGTTCTCCTCGTTGACGGCCAGGGCGTAGAGGTTGATCCACTCCATGGCCTGCAGCGGGTCCGAGGCGGGCCGGACCGGGGCGGCGGCGTCCGCCGCCTCGGCCTCCCGCAGACGGGCCCGCAGGGCGGGCGCCCGGCGGCGCACCTTCAGCCCGCCGGGCAGGCGGGCCTCCGTGCGGGTGCAGCCGTTCTCCACGCACTCCTGCATCACCCCCCAGATCCGCAGCAGCGCGTCGCGCGTCTCGGCCTCGGAGCGCCAGGAGCCCTCGTTGGCGAGCATCACCTCGGCGATGCTCAGTCCCTCGCGCCGGCAGTGCTCCAGGAGCTGCCGGCCGCTCGTGAAGGGATAGGGCACCTCCGTGCTGTCCTGGACCACACGGTCCGATCCGGAGGCGTCCCCGTCCACCACGAAGCCCCCGCCCACCGAGTAGTAGGTCCGCTCCCGCAGCAGTTCGCCGTCCTCCCCGCAGGCGAAGAACGTCATCCCGTTGGGGTGGGCCGGCAGGGACTTCCGCCGGTGCATCACCACGTCCCCGGAGCGGTCGAACGGCACCGGCCGGATGCCGGCCAGGAGGAGTTCCCCCTGCTCGGCCGCCCGGCGCACCTGGTCGTCCGCGGTGTCCGTGTCCACGGTCTCAGGATCCTCCCCCTGCAGGCCGAGCACCACCGCCTTGTCCGAACCGTGGCCGTGCCCCGTGGCGCCGAGGGAGCCGTAGAGCTCCGAACGGACCCGCACCACCCGCTCCAGGAGGCCGTCGGCGCGCAGGCCCTCGGCGAAGAGCCTGGCCGCGCGCATCGGGCCCACCGTGTGGGAGGAGGAAGGCCCGATGCCCACGGAGAACAGGTCGAGGACGCTCAGCGCCATCAGGGCACCTCGGGGGCGGCGAACTCCGTCATGGCGTCCAGGAGCCAGCGGGCGGTGTAGTCCGCGAAGGACGCCCGCGGCAGGATCCGATAGACCTCCTCCCCCGTGCGCCACAGCAGCACCTGCACCGGGCCGAGGGTCGTGGCCACGGCGGCGCCGACCGCGAAGGCCCGCGGGTGCAGGTCCATCGGGCAGCCCTTCTCGAGCACGGCCCGGGCCGAGGGCCCGGACAGCTCGAGCGTGGTGCGGTTGGCGGAGAGGTCCACGGCCTGCCCGGGCTCGGTGCCCAGGGCCCGGGCCAGCTCGGCGGCGGTGCCGGCCTCGTCGGACCCCGCCTTCGCCAGGTCGGTCCCCGAGGGGCCGAGCTCCGCGGGTCCGACCCCCTCGGGGCCCACGAGCAGGAACTCGTCGGGGCCCAGCCACAGCAGGGCCGTGCCGTCCGGGCTGCCGGTGACCTGCCCGTGGCCGCCGGGCAGGGGTATCCCCGCCGCCGCGGCCACGGCCGTGGCCGCGGCGGTGCCGGGGACGACGCGCAGGCCCACCATGGTGAGGAACGGGATCTCGCGCAGGGCCACGCCCCGCTCGCCGCTCACGGTCTGCTCGCGCATCGGCTGCTCGAGGTGCGCGAGCGGGCTGCGGCGCAGGGTCGTGGTGTCGGTGGCGTCGTCGGTCAGGAGCTGCTCAGCCATCTCGGCGCTTCCCTTCGGGGTCGTAGAGGACGGGTTCGGCGAGGACGACGTCCACGAGCTGCCCGTCGAGCGGGGCCTGGAGCGTCTCGCCGATGCGGTGGCGGCCGTTCTTCACCAGGGCCAGACCGAAGGTCCGGCCCAGGGCGGCACTGCGGTAGCTGGAGGTCACGTGGCCCTCCATGGGCACGGGTCCTTCCTGCGGGGTGACGGGCGTGCCGTGGGTGATCAGCTGTGCACCTTCCGGCAGCCGGTAGTCCGGGTCCACCGGCAGCACGGCCACGAGCTGCTGGCGGTCCTCCCGGCTGGTGTCGGCCCGGGCGTAGGAGCGGTTGCCGATGAAGTCCTTGGTCTTGGACACCACCCACTCCATGCCCAGGTCCTGCGGGGTCACGGTGCCGTCGGTGTCCTGGCCCACGATCGGGAAGGCCTTCTCCGCGCGCAGCACGTGCATGGTCTCGGTGCCGTAGGGGGTGATGCCGAACTCCTCGCCGGCCGCGGCCACGGCCTCCCACACCGCGAGCCCGTACCAGCCGGCCACGTTGATCTCGAACGCCAGCTCTCCGGAGAAGGAGATCCGGCAGATCCGCGCGGGGATCCCCGAGGCCAGGGTCGTCTCGCGGAAGGCCATGAACGGGAACGCGTCCTGCGAGACGTCCAGCTCCGGGGCGAGCTTCGCGATCACGGCCCGGGACTTCGGGCCGACGACGGCGACGGTCGCCCACTGCTCGGTCACGGACGTGCAGACCACGTCGAGCTCGGGCCACTCCGTCTGGGACCACTCCTCGAGCCACTCCAGGACCTTGGCGGCCCCACCGGTGGTGGTGGTCATCAGGTAGCGGTCCTCGTCCAGGCGCAGCGTGACGCCGTCGTCGAAGACCATCCCGTCCGCCGTGCACATGACCCCGTAGCGGCCCATGCCGGCCTTGAGCTTCTTGAACGCGTTCGTGTAGATCCGGTTGAGGAACTCCCCGGCGTCCTTGCCCCGGATCTCGATCTTGCCCAGGGTGGTCGCGTCCATGAACCCGACCGACTCGCGCACGGCGGCGCACTCGCGCAGCACGGCGGCGTCCATGTCCTCCCCCGGCTGGGGGTAGTACCAGGGGCGCTTCCACTGCCCGACGTCCTCGAACAGCGCCCCGTGGGCCACGTGCCACGGGTGGATGGGGGTGACCCGGGCGGGGTCGAAGAGCACGCCGCGCTCCCGGCCCGCGAGTGCGGCGAAGGCCACCGGGGTGTAGGGGGCGCGGTAGGTGGTGGTGCCGATCCCGCCGACGTCCGGGTCCTTCAGGGCCGCGGCGATCACGCCGATGGCGTTCACCCCGCTGGTCTTGCCCTGGTCGTTGGCGGTGGAGATGGAGGTGTAGCGCTTGACGTGCTCCACCGACCTCATGCCCGCACCCACGGAGCGCAGCACGTCGGCCACGGTCTGGTCCCGCTGCAGGTCCACGAAGTGGTGGCGCCACTCGGCGGGCTCCCCCGTGCGGCCGGGCACGAGCCACAGCGGACGCACGGGCGCGAACTCCTCCGGCGCGGCGACCGGCACGCGCACCTCGCCCTCGAGTCCCGTGCGGCGGGCGGCCAGTGCTCCTGCCCGGGCCCCGTCCGCCAGGCAGCCGGGGAGGTCCAAGGTGCCGTTGACGGACCCGGCGGTCTGCTGGTCCCGCACCGGCGCGGTCGGCACGAACGCGGCGAGCCGTTCGTTCCAGGTGAGCCGGCCCTGCCGCTGGCTGTGCAGGTGCACCACGGGGGTCCACCCGCCGGACACGGCCAGCAGATCGGCCTCGAGCGTCTCGTACGGTCCTGTGGGCCGCCCGTCGTCGTCGATCGTGCTGACGACCACGGCGCTGACCCGGCCGCCCTCGCCCTCGCCGAGGGTGTCGACCACGGTGCTGCCGCTGAACAGCGGCACCCCGGTCTCGGCCACGATCTCGGCGGGCCGGCCCTGGACGTCGGTGCGGGAGTCGACCACGGCGGCGACGTCCACGCCGGCGGCCACGAGGTCCTCGACCACGGTGTAGGCGGAGTCGTTGGTGGTGGCCACCACGACCCGCGAGCCCGCAACCACGGCCCAGCGGTTGAGGTAGGTGCGCACCGCATCGGCGAGCATGATCCCGGGCCGGTCGTTGTTCTCGAAGACGATCGGACGCTCGTGGGCGCCGGTGGCCAGCACGACCTGGCGGGCGCGCACGTGCCAGATCCGCTCGCGGGACACCGCCGGAGCGGGCGCCCCACCGAGGTGGTCGGTGCGGCGCTGGACGGCCACCACGTAGTTGGCGTCGTAGTTGCCGATCGCGGTGGTGCGGTGCAGGACCGTGACCTCCGGGGCGGCCGCCAGCTCGGCGAGGGTCTGTTCGACCCAGGTGCGGGCGGGCACGCCGTCGATCTCCGAGCGCCCGGAGAGCAGGGAGCCACCGGCCTCGGGCTGCTCGTCCATCAGCATGACGCGGGCGCCGGTGTGGGCGGCCTCCCGGGCCGCGGACAGGCCGGCGGGCCCGGCCCCGACGACCAGCACGTCGGTGTGGACGTACTTGCGGTCGTAGACGGCCTCGTCCGTGCGGGGGTCCAGCTGGCCCAGTCCGCGCAGGTAGGACGCGACCAGCCCGTCGGCGAGCTCCACGGTGGTGGCCGGGAGCATGGACTCGTCCACGTCGGCGGCGGTGCGCGCGGCGACCTTCACGAGGGCGTTGGGCTCCTCGACCCCGGCGGCCACGATCCCACGGGGCCGGCCCAGGTACAGGGAGTCCCCGCACGTGATCCGGCCGGAGGCCAGCAGGGCGGAGGCGAGGGTGTCCCCGGCCCAGCCGGTGTACTCCTGGCCGTCGACGGTGAAGCGCAGCGGCTTCGTACGGTCGATGCTGCTCGCGCTGCTGCGCTCCGGCGGCAGGCGGTAGGTCTGGTCGGTCACCGGACACCTCCGATCTGGGGGGCGGACTCGCCCATGCGGTAGACGGCCTTGATCTCGTAGGTCACGGTGTCGCGCACGACGTTGAACCAGCGGCGGCAGCCGACGGTGTGCGCCCAGCGCTCGGCGAGCAGGCCCCTGGGGTTGTTGCGGTAGAAGAGGTACTCCGCCCACTCCTTGTCGGAGAGCTGGAACGGGTCCTCGGGGTAGGGCACGTGGGCCTCCCCGCCGTACTGGTACTCGGTCTCGTCGCGCGGCCCGCAGAAGGGGCACTCGATCAGCAGCATGTTCTCTCTCCTGGTCCGTCAGTGGGCCACGGCGGCGGCGCCGTGCTCGTCGATGAGGACCCCGGTCTCGAACCGCTCCAGGGAGAACGGCTCGTTCAGCGGGTGGGGCTCGTCGTTGGCGATGGTGTGGGCGAAGGAGTACCCGGCCCCGGGGGTTCCCTTGAACCCGCCGGTGCCCCAGCCGCAGTTGACGTAGAGCTGGTCCACCGGCGTCTTGGACACGATCGGGGAGGCGTCGAGGGTGACGTCCACGATCCCGCCCCAGGTGCGCAGCACATGCGCCCGGGCGAAGATCGGGAACAGCTCCACGGATGCGGCCATCTGCTGCTCGATCACGTGGAACGACCCACGCTGCCCGTAGCCGTTGTAGGCGTCCACGCCCGCGCCCATGACCAGCTCGCCCTTGTGGGCCTGGGAGACGTAGACGTGCACGTGGTTGGACATGACCACGGTCGGGTGCACCGGCTCGTGCAGCTCCGAGACCAGCGCCTGCAGCGGGTGGGACTGGATCGGCAGGCGGAACCCGGCGAGCTCGGCGAGCACGGAGCTGTGCCCGGCCCCGCAGAGCCCGACCTTGCCCGTGTTGATCGTCCCGCGGCTGGTCTCGACGCCCACCACGCGGTCGCCGTCCTTGATGAAGCCGGTGACCTCGCAGTTCTGGATGATGTCCACGCCCAGCGCGTCGGCCTTGCGGGCGAAGGCCCAGGCGACGTGGTCGTGCTTGGCAATGCCGGCGCGCGGCTGGTACGTGGCGCCCATGACCGGGTAGCGGATGTCGTCGCCGATGTTGATGATCGGGCACAGCTCCTTGACCTGCTCGGGGCTGATCCACTCGGCGTCGACGCCGTTGAGCTTGTTCGCGTTGACCCGGCGCACGCTCTCCCGCACGTCCTGCAGGGTGTGCGCGAGGTTCATCACCCCGCGCTGGGAGAAGAGGAAGTCGTAGTCCAGCTCCTCGGGCAGCCGCTCCCACAGCTTCAGGGAGTGCTCGTACATCGCCGCGGACTCGTCCCACAGGTAGTTGGAGCGGATGATCGTGGTGTTCCGCGCCATGTTCCCGCCGGCCAGCCAGCCGCGCTCGAGCACGGCGATGTTGGTCATGCCGTGGTAGGCGGCCAGGAAGTAGGCGGTGGCCAGCCCGTGCCCGCCGCCGCCGACGATCACCGCGTCGTAGGAGGACTTCGGGTCCGGGTTGCGCCAGAGGAAGTCCGGGTGCTCCGGGAGCAGATCGGCCATCACACGGCTCCGTTCAGGACGGGGGCGGACAGGTGCGGGTAGAGCGGGAAGCGCTCGGTGAGCGCGGTGACCCGGCCCCGGAGCTCCTGGGTGAGCTCATCGGTCAGGTCGCGGGTCAGGGCCGCGGCGATGACGTCGGCCACCTCGGTGAACTCCTCGGCGCCGAAGCCGCGGGTCGCCAGGGCCGGGGTGCCGATGCGCAGGCCGGAGGACACCATGGGCGGGCGCGGGTCGAACGGCACGGCGTTGCGGTTCACCGTGATCCCGATGCGGTGCAGCCGGTCCTCGGCCTGCTGGCCGTCGAGGTCGGAGTGGCGCAGGTCCACGAGCACCAGGTGCACGTCCGTGCCGCCGTTGACCAGGCTGATCCCCTCGGCGAGCACGTCCGGGGAGAGCAGGCGGGAGGCGAGGATCTTCGCGCCCTCGAGGGTCCGGCGCTGCCGGTCGGCGAACTCCTCGCCGGCCGCGTACTTGAAGGCCACGGCCTTGCCGGCGATCACGTGCTCGAGCGGTCCGCCCTGCTGGCCCGGGAAGACGGCCGAGTTGATCTTCTTGGCGTACTCCTGCTTGCACAGGATCACCCCGCCGCGGGGCCCGCCCAGGGTCTTGTGGGTCGTGGTGGTCACGACGTCCGCGAAGGGCACGGGGTTGGGGTGCAGGCCGGCGGCGACCAGGCCCGCGAAGTGCGCCATGTCCACCATGAGGTAGGCACCGACCTGGTCGGCGATCTCGCGGAAGCGCGCGAAGTCCAGCTGACGGGTGTACGCGGACCACCCGGCGACGATCATCTTCGGCCGGTGCTCGAGGGCGAGGCGCTCGACCTCGTCCATGTCGATGCGGTGGTCCTGCTCGGAGACGCCGTAGGCGGCGACCTTGTAGAGCTTGCCGGAGAAGTTCAGCTTCATGCCGTGGGTCAGGTGACCGCCGTGGGCCAGGTTCAGGCCGAGGATGGTGTCCCCCGGGTCCAGCAGCGCGAACATCGCCGCCGCGTTGGCCTGCGCCCCCGAGTGGGGCTGGACGTTGGCGTGCTCGGCGCCGAAGAGCTCCTTCACGCGGTCGATCGCCAGCTGCTCGACGACGTCGACGTGCTCGCAGCCGCCGTAGTAGCGCCGGCCGGGGTAGCCCTCGGCGTACTTGTTGGTCAGGACCGAGCCCTGGGCCTCCATGACCGCGCTCGGCGCGAAGTTCTCGGAGGCGATCATCTCCAGCGTGGACTGCTGGCGGACCAGTTCCTGGTCGATGGCCGCCGCGATCTCCGGGTCGGCTTCGGCCAGATGAGTGTTCAGATCGGGCATCCCTGGGCTCCTCAACGTTTCGCATTCCGTTGCTGATACGGTTTTGATATATCAGCTGTGGTCCAAAGGTATGCTAGGGGTGCCGGGGTGTCAATGGATGACGAGAAGCCACCGGACACCACAGCGTCGGCCCCGATCCAGGAGTGGAGTCATGAGCGTCACCGCACTTCCCGAGTACCGCACCGAAGTCCCCGCGTCGCTGGCCGACCAGGCCTACCAGCAGCTGCGCGACCGCCTGACCGTGCTCGAGATCCGGCCGGGCGCGATGATCCATGACGCGCACCTGGCCACCGAGCTGGGCATCGGCAGGACCCCGGTCCGGGAGGCGCTCAAGCGGCTGGAGACGGACCACCTGGTGGTCTCCTACCCCCGGAGGGGGACCTTCGCCACGCAGGTGGACATCACCGCGCTGTCCGACGTCTCCGAGCTGCGCAGGAACCTCGAACCGCTCGCCGCGCACAAGGCCGCGCTGGCGGCTCCGCCGGCCGTGCGGCAGCAGATGCACGCTCTGGTCCACACCCTCGGGGACCTCTCCGGTGGCGAACCGACGAACCGCGCCTTCATGCGGGCGGACCTCACCGTGCACCGCCTGATCTACCGGGCCGCGGGCAACGCCCACCTCGAGGAGACGCTGGTGCGGCTGGACAACCTCGCCACCCGCATCTGGTGCCTCGTGCTGGACCGGGTGCCCACGGTCTCCGCTCACGTGCACGAGCACGTCGGGCTGCTGGAGGCGATCGCCGCCGGGCGAGCCGACGAGGCCGCCGATCTCGCCCTCGAGCACGTCACCAGCTTCGAGCGGACCATGCGGACCGTTCTGTGAGCCCGCCCGGCGGGACACGACTCCTCGGGGACGAGCACGGGGCGCCGGCGCCGCTGCACGGAACCCGCCCCGGTCCGCGTCCGCCGATGCGGAACGCTACGGTAGACGAAAGACCCGTCCGGGAGAGCCCGCCCACGGCGGCTCCTCCGACGCGAACGGAAAGCGCACATCTCATGTCCACCACGCCCCTCCACGCCCGGGACGAACCGCTCTCCCTGGCCGACCAGGCGTTCCTGCAGCTGCAGGACCGGCTGATCTTCCTGGACATCCCCCCGGGAGCTCCGCTCAACGAGGGACGCCTCTCGCAGGAGCTGAACCTCGGGCGGACACCGCTGCGCGAGGCGCTCAAGCGGCTCGAGTCCGAGCACCTGGTGGTCACCTATTCCCGCCGCGGCACGTTCGCCACCACGGTGGACATCACCGCCCTGTCGGAGATCTCGCAGGTGCGCGAGGTGCTGGAGCCCCTCGCCGCGCGGCTGGCGGCGGAACGGCGCGGTGGGGACGCCCGGCCCCAGCTCGAGGAGCTGCGCGACCGCCTGACCGACCCGGGGAACGAGCGGCTGAACCGGGACGAGGCGTTGCGCTGGGACGTGCGCATCCACCGGGCGATCTACGCGGGGGCGGGCAACTCCCACCTGCAGGCCACGCTGGAGCGCTACAGCAACCTGGCCACCCGGATCTGGTGCGTGGTGGCCGACCGCATTCCCGAGCTGCAGGAGCACATCACCGTCCACAGCGCCCTGCTCACGGCCGTCCTGGAGGGTGCCGCCGAGGAGGCGGGCACGATCATGCTGAACCACGTCAGGGACTTCGAGACGCAGATCCGCCAGGTGCTCTGAGCCGCACGGCGTCACGGGCGCCCCGGAGCCGGGCCGGCACGTGGCCGTTCCGGACCGGCCGGACGCGGACGGCCCGGCCGGTCCGGCCGTCATGCGCTCAGGAAGGGGCACCCGCCCCGACCGTCGGAACGGAGGCCAGCTCCTCGGTGAGCCGCAGCGCCGCCTGTGTCGTGTGCAGCACGAGGAGGGCGGTCGTCACCGTGCCCACACCGCCGGGGACCGGCGTGAGGGCCGAGGCCACCTCGGTCATCGAGACGGGGTCCACGTCGCCGACCAGCTCGCCGTTCTCCAGGACATTGGTGCCGACGTCGACGACGACCGCGCCGGGGCGCACGTGGTCCCCGGTGAGCAGACCGGGCCGTCCCACCGCCGCGACGACGATCCCCGCCTCGGACGTGTACCGCTCCAGGGGCTGGGAGCGCGAGTGGCAGACGGTGACGGTGGCGTCCCGCTGCAGCAGCAGCAGCAGCAGCGGCTTTCCGACGACCGCCGAGCGCCCCACCACCGTGACGTGCCGGCCGGCGAGGGACACCCGGTGGTGCTCCAGCAGCTCCACCACCGCCCGGGCGGTCGCGGGGGCGAAGGCCTCCTGCCCCACGGCCAGACGCCCCAGGCTCAGGGGATTGGCCCCGTCGACATCCTTGGCCGCGCTGATGTGCGCCACCAGCTCGTCTCCGTCCACGCCCGGCGGCAGGGGCGTCTGCAGGATGATCCCGTGCACGTCCTCGTCCGCGCTCAGCAGCGAGAGCGTCGAGGCGATCTCGTCCGCGCCGGCATCGGCTCCGAGGTCGACGACCGTGCAGTTGACGCCCGCCTTGTCCGCGGCGCGCGCGATGGAGCGGACGTACCACAGGGTCGCCTCGTTGTCGGTGGCCACCACGACCGCCAGTCCGGGGACCACTCCGCGGTGGCGCAGCGTGGTGACGTTCTTGTCGGTCTCGGTCCGCAGCCGTCGCGCGACCGGAGCTCCGAGCAGCGGGAGCGCGATCATGCCGTCACCTTCTCCCGCACGCGGTCCGTCACGGCCTGGGCCGCGAGGATGGCGTTGTGGGCGTCCCGGAGCTCCGCCGTGAAGTCCGCCCGGGTCTGCTCGTCCTTGATCGCGGTGATGTTCATGTCCAGGGTGATCAGGGCCGTGGCGATGGCGGCCCGGGCGGCCTCGGACGCGGCGGCCACATCGCTGATCACGTTGGGATTGCTGAACTCCGCCAGCTGCCGCCCCAGGTCGATGATCTCGGTCGCCAGCCCGATCAGGGCCCGCGGTGGTGCGGCCGCCGCGACCGTGGCCTGCTGGACGGCGCGGGACCGGGCGGCCCGGTCCTCCTCGGAGGCCGAGGGCAGCCGGTAGGCGGCGATCACGGCCGCGAAGGCCTTCTCGTCGTCGTCGGCCACCTGCAGCGCCGCCGGAACGATGTCGTCGGCGCGGGCGGCGATCCGGGTGGACCGCTCCTCGTGCTCCGCGTACTTCGCACCCGTGGTGTAGCGCGCCACCATGGCGATCAGGGCGGCGCCCTGGGCCGCGTGCAGGGCCCCGGCCGCTCCGCCCCCGGGCGTCGGTTCCCGGGCCGCCAGGCGCTCCAGGTAGTCGTTGACGGTTTCCGAACCGATCATGGTGTGTCCCCTTCGATGGGCGTTGATGGAGGGCGTGGGTCTGCGGCCCCGGCCCCGGTGGCGAAGCAGGGTCGGGGCCGCAGGTCTGGTGGCGACGGTCCAGCGGGCGGACGGGGCCGCGCCGGCGGGTCGTCGCCGGGTCGTGGAGCGGTTCGCGGTCTCCGCGCGCCGGGGCGTACCGGGCTGCCGCTGGGACCGCGGGGCTCAGCGGAAGACGACGGTGCTGGAGCCCTCCAGGAGCACACGGCGCTCGCAGTGCCAGCGGACCGCGCGGGAGAGGGCCAGGGCCTCCGCGTCCTGCCCCACGGTGGACAGTGCTCGCGGATCGTGGGTGTGATCCACCCGGATGACCTCCTGCTCGATGATCGGCCCCTCGTCCAGGTCGGCCGTCACGTAGTGGGCGGTGGCACCGACCAGCTTCACGCCCCGCTCGTAGGCCTGGTGGTAGGGACGGGCCCCCTTGAAGCCCGGCAGGAAGGAGTGGTGGATGTTGATGGCCCGGCCCTCCAGCGCGCGGCAGAGGTCGTCCGAGAGGATCTGCATGTAGCGCGCCAGCACCACGAGGTCGATGTCGTGCTCCTCGACCAGGTCCAGCATCCGCTGCTCGGCCTCCTCCTTGGTGGCCGGGGACACGGGAATGTGGACGTACGGCAGGCCGGCCGCCTCGGCCATGGGGCGCAGGTCCTCGTGGTTGGAGGCCACCAGGGCGATCTCGCCTCCGAGGCCACCGGCCCGCCAGCGGAAGATCAGGTCGTTGAGACAGTGGCCGCTCTTGGAGACCATGACCAGCAACCGGGGCGGCGTCTGGTCGTGGATGCGGTAGCTCATCCCGAACCGATCGGCGATGGGGACGAAGTTCGTCTCCAGCGTCTCGAGGCTCAGCTCGGACGGGCCGGTGAAGGCGGTGCGCAGGTGGACGACACGGTGCACCGTGTCGTCGAACTGCTGGTGCTCGTTGATGTTGGCCCCGTGGGCGAGGAGGAACTCCGTGACGGCGTGGACGATCCCGACCTGGTCCTGGCAGGTGAGGGTCAGCACGAACGGGGAGGGTGCCTGCGCGTCGGGCGCCTCCGTGGGGGCGACGGCCGGCTGCGCGGCGGAGGAAACGGTGTCTACGACGGTCATGGAAGGCTCCTGCCTGGGTGTGCATCTTCTGGGTGGGCGGAACGTACCGGCGGTCCGGACGGTCCGGCCGGCCCGGTGCCACGTCGAGGAGTTCGACGCGACCGCCCGGGCCGGCCCTCTGCGGCACGACGGACCCGGATCCCGGTTGTCCGAGGGCCGGTGACTAGCTGCCGGGCGCCGGCACGACGTCGCCGACCTTCTCGGTGATCCAGTCGTGGAAGGCGCCGATGTGGTGCTCGGAGGGCACCAGGACCCCGCCCTTGGCGTAGATCTTGGAGCCCATCGCGGGCTGGCAGCGCTCACAGGCGTCGAAGTCCTGCTGGTTGACCCGGTGGAAGAGCTCCACCGAGGCCGAGACGTCCTTGCCCGACTCCACCACCGAGGGCAGGTAGAGCCAGTCGCACTCCACGATCGTGCGGTCGGCGGCCATCGGGAACATCCGGTGGATGATCACGTGGTCGGGCACCAGGTTCACGAACACCGTCGGCTTGACCGTGATCGCGTAGTAGCGCCGGTCGTGGTCCTCGTCCACCCCGGGCAGCTTCTCCAGGCCCTCGGAACCGTCCACGGTGAAGCCCAGCACGTCCTCGCCGAACTCCGCCCCGTGACCCACGAAGTACTGCGCGGCCAGCCCGTCGGCGAACTCCGGCAACACCTCGGTGAGCTCGGGGTGGATCGTGGCGCAGTGGTAGCACTCCATGAAGTTCTCGATGATCAGCTTCCAGTTGGCCTTCACGTCGTAGGTGATCCGCCGGCCCAGGGCCAGGTTCTCGACGTTGTAGCCCTCGATCGCCTGGGTGTCGCCCAGCCGATCCTCGATGTCGCCCATCACGTCCTCCTCGAAGGAGGGCGGCTCCTCGGCCAGGCACACCCACACGTAGCCCAGGTACTCCCGCACCGGCACCGACACCAGCCCGTACTCCTGCCGGTCGATGTCGGGCATCTTCGTGAGGTTCGGGGCCGCGATGAGCTTGCCGTCGAAGTCGTAGGTCCAGGCGTGGTAGGGGCACTGGAAGGACCGCCCGGCCTCACCGGTGTCCTCCATGCACAGCTTCACCCCGCGGTGACGGCAGATGTTGTAGAACGCCCGGATCCCGTGCTTGCGGTTGCGGGTGATGATGATGGACTCCCGCCCCACCTGCACCGTGCGGAACGCCCCGGGCTTGTCCAGATCGGCAGCGCGCACCGCGCAGAACCACATCTGCTCGAAGATCCGCTCCTGCTCGGCACGGAACACCGCCTCGTCCACATACGTGGAACCGGGCAGGGTCGCGATCAGGCTGTCGGAGAT
>NZ_JBISWL010000034.1:0-3110 GCF_044462265.1 Kocuria rhizosphaerae | reverse complement strand
GGCCGTGGCGTGTTCTCAGGTGCGGTCCAGCACCTTCTTCCGGTTCTGGCCGTTCGGATCGGCGTAGAGCGGCTGCCCCGCGGCCGTGGCGTCGACCGCCGAGAACTGTCCGGTGAGCGGCTCCGAGCTCTCGCGCGTGACGAGCGTGAACTTCTGGTGACCGTACTCGTCGACGGCGTTGCGCACCGCGCGGTTCATCACGGAATCGGACAGGCGCTTGCGCAGCCACATGGGATCCCGCTGCAGGTCACGGGCCAGCGCGAAGCACAGCAGGAACATCACCAGGATGAACGGCAGAGCGGAGACGATCGTCATCCGCTGCAACCCGCCCAGGGCTGCGGCGGGGTCGTCGCCGCCGGCCAGGAGCATCACCGCGGCGACGCCACCCATGAGCACACCCCAGAAGACGATGACGGGACGAGAGGGCTCCAGGCTGCCGCGCGAGCTGAGCGAGCCGGTCACGATGGACGCCGAGTCGGCGCCCGTGACGAAGAAGATCCCGGTGAGCACCATGGCCAGGACGGCGAGACCGATCGTGACGGCCTGCGGCAGGTCCAGGCCGGTGAACATGTCGTAGATCGCGCTGTCGAAGGCGATGGTCGGGGACCCGTCCACGACCGTGGCGATGCCGTCACCGGGATCCGCCGTGGCGTCGGCCCGGCGCTGGATGTCGATGGCCGTGCCGCCGAAGACGGCGAACCACATCAGGGACACCAGCGAGGGCACCACGAGCACCCCCACCACGAACTGGCGGATGGTCCGGCCCCGGCTGATGCGGGCGACGAACATGCCCACGAAGGGGGTCCAGGACACCCACCAGGCCCAGTAGAAGATGGTCCACCCCGAGAGCCAGTCGCGCATCTCCTCGCCGCCGACGGCCTCCGTGCGGGCGGACATCTCCGGAAGCATCTGGGCGTAGGAGCCGACGGCGGAGGGGATGAGGTTGAGGATGAAGATGGTGGGACCCACCGCGAAGATGATGACCGCCAGGAGGAGGGCCAGCACCATGTTGGTGTTCGAGAGGAACTGGATGCCGCGGGCGATGCCGGAGACGGCCGAGGCCACGAAGCAGAACGTCAGCACAGCGATGACCGCGACCAGCATCGGGGTGGTCACCTCGCCGATGACACCGTTGAACTGCAGGCCGCTGCCGATCTGCAGGGCGCCCAGGCCGAGCGACGCGGCGGTTCCGAACACGGTCGCGAAGATGGCGAGCATGTTGATGATCTTCCCGCCGACGCCGTCCACGGCCCTGCGCCCGAAGATCGAGACGAACGCCTCGGAGAGGAGGTTCTTGCGGCCCAGGCGGAAGGTGCCGTAGGCGATGGCGATGCCGACCACCGCGTACATCGCCCACGGGTGCAGCGTCCAGTGGAACAGGGACGTGGCCATTGCCGCCTCGATGGCCTCGGCCGTCTGGGCGTCGGCCGTGGCCGGCGGCGGGGCAATGTAGTGGTAGAGCGGCTCGGCGACGCCGTAGAACATCAGGCCGATGCCCATGCCGCAGGCGAACATCATCGAGATCCACGACACCGTCCGGAACTCCGGGCGCTCGCCGTCCTGGCCCAGCGGGATGTTGCCGAACCGGCCGATGGCCAGCCAGAGGACGAAGATCACGAACAGGGAGGCCAGGAGCACGAAGAGCCATCCGGTGCTGTGGAGCACCCAGCCCAGTGCCGCTGTCGAGGCGGTGGACAGGCTCTCCGTGTTGAGGAACCCCCAGAGCACGAACGCGACCACGAGAGCTCCGGTGACCACGAAGATGGTCCGGTCGAGACCTTCCAGACCGGCGCGGAACGACTTCCTCCGCTCGGCGACACCGACCTTGAGCTCGTCGAGGATCGCGGCCTCTTCGGCCTCCGCCTCGTGCAGCAGCGTCGTGTCGTCCACGGGCGGCGTCGCGGGCGGTGCCGCGGCCTCCTCGGCGGGCGAGGGGTCGACGCGATAGTCGTCTGAACTCATCGGTTGCTCTCCTGACTCTGCGGCTGGACAGTGGCGGGCACGACGTCGCCGACCTTCTCGGTGATCCAGTCGTGGAAGGCGCCGATGTGGTGCTCGGAGGGCACCAGGACCCCGCCCTTGGCGTAGATCTTGGAGCCCATCGCGGGCTGGCAGCGCTCACAGGCGTCGAAGTCCTGCTGGTTGACCCGGTGGAAGAGCTCCACCGAGGCCGAGACGTCCTTGCCCGACTCCACCACCGAGGGCAGGTAGAGCCAGTCGCACTCCACGATCGTGCGGTCGGCGGCCATCGGGAACATCCGGTGGATGATCACGTGGTCGGGCACCAGGTTCACGAACACCGTCGGCTTGACCGTGATCGCGTAGTAGCGCCGGTCGTGGTCCTCGTCCACCCCGGGCAGCTTCTCCAGGCCCTCGGAACCGTCCACGGTGAAGCCCAGCACGTCCTCGCCGAACTCCGCCCCGTGACCCACGAAGTACTGCGCGGCCAGCCCGTCGGCGAACTCCGGCAACACCTCGGTGAGCTCGGGGTGGATCGTGGCGCAGTGGTAGCACTCCATGAAGTTCTCGATGATCAGCTTCCAGTTGGCCTTCACGTCGTAGGTGATCCGCCGGCCCAGGGCCAGGTTCTCGACGTTGTAGCCCTCGATCGCCTGGGTGTCGCCCAGCCGATCCTCGATGTCGCCCATCACGTCCTCCTCGAAGGAGGGCGGCTCCTCGGCCAGGCACACCCACACGTAGCCCAGGTACTCCCGCACCGGCACCGACACCAGCCCGTACTCCTGCCGGTCGATGTCGGGCATCTTCGTGAGGTTCGGGGCCGCGATGAGCTTGCCGTCGAAGTCGTAGGTCCAGGCGTGGTAGGGGCACTGGAAGGACCGCCCGGCCTCACCGGTGTCCTCCATGCACAGCTTCACCCCGCGGTGACGGCAGATGTTGTAGAACGCCCGGATCCCGTGCTTGCGGTTGCGGGTGATGATGATGGACTCCCGCCCCACCTGCACCGTGCGGAACGCCCCGGGCTTGTCCAGATCGGCAGCGCGCACCGCGCAGAACCACATCTGCTCGAAGATCCGCTCCTGCTCGGCACGGAACACCGCCTCGTCCACATACGTGGAACCGGGCAGGGTCGCGATCAGGCTGTCGGAGAT
>NZ_JBISWL010000033.1:0-44897 GCF_044462265.1 Kocuria rhizosphaerae | reverse complement strand
CCCATGAAGCTTGCAACGCTGCGCACCGACCGGTCCACGACCGCCGCCCGTCTGGACGGTGAGGTCTTCACCGAGATCGAGGGCTACCCCGACCTGGGGGCGCTGCTGGCCCAGGAGAACTGGCGGCAGATCGCGGCCGACGCCTCCGGGCCGCGCCACGAGGCCGCCCACGCCCGGCTGGAGACGCTGGTGCCCAACCCGTCCAAGGTGCTGTGCGTGGGGCTCAACTACAAGAGCCACATCCAGGAGATGGGCCGGGACCTGCCCTCCCATCCGACGATGTTCGCGAAGTTCGCCGACACCCTCACCGGGCCCGGCGACCCGGTGGAGGCCGTGGCGGAGGACCCGGAGCTGGACTGGGAGGGCGAGCTCGTCGTGGTCATCGGCAAGACCGCCCACAAGGTCTCCGAGGCCGACGCCGCCGGCCACATCGCCGGGTACACGGCCGCCAACGACATCTCCATGCGCGGGTATCAGTTCCGGACCAAGGAGTGGCTGCAGGGCAAGATCTGGGCGGCTTCCACCCCGGTGGGCCCGGTCATGGTCACCGCCGACGAGTTCGACCCGGCGACGGCGACCCTGCACACCCGGGTCAACGGGCAGACGATGCAGGAGCACTCCATCGGGGACCTGCTGTTCACCCCGACGTTCCTGGTCTCCTACCTCTCCACGATCCTGCCCCTGCGCCCGGGCGACATCATCCTCACCGGGACCCCGGGCGGGGTGGGCCGTGCCCGGGACCCGCAGGTCTACCTGAAGTCCGGGGACCAGGTGGAGGTCGCCATCGACGGGATCGGCACGCTGTCCACGAAGATCGTCGACCCCGCGCCCAGCCGGATCTGAGAACCGGGACGGATGCTCCGCCGGCAGATGGGATCCGGCCACGACATGAGGTCTCGTCGTCGGTGTGCTCGGCATCCCGTGCAGGTCCCGGCGACCCGCCCGGGACCGGGCGGCCCGGCATGACCGTCCCCTCCGGGCCGGCGGGGACGGGGCCTGCCCTGCTCGTCGTGGCCGCGGGCGTCGTCGCCGCCCTGCACGTGTGGAAGCTGGCCCCGGCGCTGCCGGGGCTGTCCGCCGAGCTGGGCCTGACCCTGGTGCAGGCGGGGTTCCTGCTCTCCACCGTGCAGGTGGCGGGGATGCTGCTGGGCACCGTGGTGGGCCTGTTCGGGGACCGCATCGGCCTGCGCCGGGGTCTGCTGCTGGGGCTGAGCCTGCTCACCGCCGGGTCGCTGCTCGGGCTGGCCTCCACGGGGTACGGGACGCTGCTGGGCTCCCGCGTGCTCGAAGGCGTGGGCTTCATGCTCGTGTCCATCTGCGCCCCGGCCCTGATCCGGCGGACCGTGGCGCCCGGGCGGGTGTCCCTGCTCGTGGGCCTGTGGGGCTGCCACATCCCCGTGGCGGCGGCGCTGTCCCTGCTGCTGGGCGGGCTGCTGAGCGAGGCGCTGGGCTGGCGCACGTGGTGGGGGGCCGCCGCGGCCTGCTCCCTGGGGCTGGGCCTGCTCGTGCTCGCCGTGCTGCCGCCGGACCCGGCGCACGTGGTGGTCCACGGGGTCCGGGAGCGGCTCGGGCTCACCCTGCGCAGCCCGGGGCCGTGGCTCGTGGCCCTGGTCTTCTGCCTCTACACCGCCCAGTGGAACGGCGTCGTGCAGTTCCTGCCCTCGATGTACGCCGAGGCGGGGATCGCGATCACGGCGGCGGCCGGGCTCAGCGCGCTGGCGGCCGGCGTCAACGTGGTGGGCAACCTGGCCGCCGGAAGCGCCCTGCAGCGCGGGGTGCGCCCGGTGGTGCTGTGGGTCGTGGGGTTCGCGGTGCTGGGCCTGGCCGCGGTGGTCGCCTTCGGGCTCGCCCCGCACCTTGACCCGGAGGTCCGCTTCGGCGCCCGCTACGGCGCGGTGCTCGTCTTCTCCGCGGTGGGGGGCGTGGTGCCGACGACGGCGATCGCCGGCCTCATGCGGGTGGCGCCGACCCCGACCACGGTGGCGACCAGCCTGGGGCTCGGCCAGCAGTTCAACGCGCTGGGCCAGTTCGCAGGGCCCCCGGCCGTGGCCGCCGTGGCACAGTCCGCCGGCACGTGGGACGCGACGTGGACGGTGACGGGGGCGCTGGCCCTCGCCGGGATCGCCGTGGCCGTGACGGTCTCGCGGCGCGTCCCCGCCGAGCGCTGACGCGGGGCCAGATGCTCCGGGTCCGGGACTCAGCTCCGGCCCGGGGCCGCCCCGACGCACCGCCGTCCGGGCGCCCCCGCAGGCCTGACCCGTCTGGTGGGGCTCTGCGGAACCGCGGATCGGTCCCCGGGCTGGTGGAGCCGTCCCTGCGGCGATCGAACGATCAAGAACGCCGGGGCACAACTCCGGGGCGGGGGCGCCGCATCCCAGGACGTAAGCTGAATTCGTGGCCGAGTTCACCCTGAAGCAGTTGGAGTACTTCGTGGCCGCTGTGCAGGCTGGGAGCTTGGCGGGCGCGGCTCGCCGCTGCCACGTCTCGCATGCCGGCATCGCCCATGGGCTGAATGAACTCGAGCGAGCCTGTGGGACTCCGTTGCTGGTCCGGCGCAAGGCCAAGGGCGTGGTTCCGACGGCGCTTGGCCATGCCATGCTGCCATTGGCCCGGAACATCCTGCGCGATGCCGCAGGCGTGGAGCTGCTGCTGCAGTCCAATCCTGGGGAACTGTTCGGGGAGCTGTCCGTTGGGTGCACCCTGGCCCTCTCCCCAGCGCTGCTGCCGGCGATTGCCTCGGGCTTTGCCGAACTTCATCCGAAGGTGGAGCTGATTTTCCGGGAAGCATCCGGAGGTGAGGTCCTGCAGCTGGTCCGCGACGGTCAGGTCGATGCCGGCCTGGCCTTCCGGCGTCAGGTGCCCCCCGACCTGGAGTACGTCTCCTTGCGTCCGATCCGGGTCAAGGCGGCCCTTCCCAGGTCCCACCCGCTGGCATCCAGACCGAGCATCTCGCTTCGCGAGCTGCGGGATGAGCATGCCATCACACCCGACGGCCCCGCGCTGGAGGCCATGCTCGCGGTCATGCGGGAAGCGGGCGTGGAACCGAGGATCCGCTGGACGCTGTCCAGCCCGGAGACGATCCGAGCGATGGTCGCCCGTGGCTTCGGGTATTCCCTGCTCTACGTCTTCCCGGAGGAATCCCGCCACGACGACTCGCCCGTTGTCGCCGTGCCGGTGCAGGACCAGCTGCCGGGCAACGCCCTGGTCCAGGTTCTCCCACCGCTGCGGCGTCACGTGGCGAAGGTGGACAAGCTGGCCGAGTTTCTGCGCGGGGACGTGGTAGGTGAGCTCATCGGCTAGTGTTCCGTTCCTGACGCCCGGTCTCATGGCTCTGTCCCTGGCGCAGCCGGCGAAGGTCGATGAGCACGACGGTGAGCAGGAGCAGGAGCAGGAGCGTGGCTTCGGCGCGGTTGTAGCGCAACTCGAGGTGTTGGCAGCCCAGGAGCCGGCACCGGGACAGTCGTCACCCTTGTCCGCGTACCACTTCTCCGGCCTACGAGGGGGCCGCCCCGGAGACCCACGACGACCGCTCGCGGATGCGTCGGTCTCCACCAGGGGGACGAAGCGCCTGCTGTCGTGGGTCCGGCCGCCGATACCAACAAGTGCGGCGACAGGACGGTCGCGTGCCGGGGATCAGGGGGCGAGCAGAGGCCACAAACGGTCGTCCACCATCCGTGGCTGCGTCCGCCTCCGCATCGACGCAAAGGTCAAAGAAAGATTTCGGGTCGTTATTTCCGCGAATTAACCGCTTTACCTGTGTGATTCGGGTCACGCAAGCTTGATGTGAGTCCAGATTCCAGGGGTCCTGCTGGGTCCCTGATCCAGACCGTCATGCCGGGTCTCGTCACCCCTTGGGGGTGGGTCCGGCGACCCGTCGACCAGGGAAGGCAACATGCCGAACGAACACACATCATCCGGCCGAGAAGTCTCAGGCTTCTCGACCGACCTTCGAACCGCAGCCTCGAGTGTCCCGTCCACGGGAACGCACCTGGTGCTCCTGGGCACCCAGGGCGGTCCCATCCCGGGGGCACGTGCGGCTACGTCCAGCGCCCTGGTGGTCGACGGGAGCATCTACATCATCGACGCCGGCAGCGGCCTGCCCGTCCGCTTCTCGGAGGCAAGGCTGGGTTTCGATCGTGTCAGGGCCATGTTCATCACCCACCTGCACTCGGATCACTTTGCGGACTACTTCAACTTCCTGAGCCTGAACTGGACGAACTGGGACGCCGACGGGCAGACCATCCGGCTGTTGGGCCCGGGCCGGGCCTCCGAGGCCGACGCCGGGGCCTCCGAGGTCCCGGGCCTCCCCGACGCACCTGACACCCCCGTTGTCAGCCCCGGACTGCCGACGCCAGGCCTGCGGGACATGACAGAGCTGCTCACGCGGGCCAATGCGTACGACATCAACGAACGCCTTCGTTCCACACGGCGCAAGGACGGCAAGCCCCTGGATTTCACCGGGCTCGCAGGCTCCCCGATGTTCACCACGCACGAGATCGAGGTCCCTGAGGGAGCCAGTGTCTGCAGTCCGGCTCCCGCCGGCGACGGGTACGTCATCTACGAGGACGAGAACGTGCGCGTGCTCGCCACCCTCGTGCAGCATCCGCCCGTCTTCCCGGCATTCGGGTTCCGGTGCGAAACGGCCTACGGCACGGTCGTCTTCAGCGGCGACACCACGCCCTGCTCGAACCTGGTCGAGCTGGCCCGGGGAGCGGACGTGCTCGTCAACGAGGTCATGGCGGTCGATCAGGCCATTGAGCGCTTCCGGGGCACCCCGCTGTACTCGACCATGGCGCACCAGTTCCTCAGCGCCCACACCCCCTTGCGGGGTCGTCAGGCTGGGGACGGCCTGCCCGCCATTCCGGGTGTGGGCACCGTGGCAAGAACGGCCGGCGTCCGTGCCCTGGTGCTGAACCACATCTACCCCGGAGACGGGTCCGTGCCCGACGAGGTGTTCCACGACGAGGCCGCCGCGGAATTCGATGGTCCCGTGGTCGTGGGCAGGGACCTGCTCAGCGTGGACGTGGCGGCTGTCGCCGGCGCCGCACCGGCCGGCGGGCGTGACCTGTCGAGCGCGTTCAGCGCCTGACCGGCCGTTCCACCTCCCTCCAACCGTTGGTGCCGCCCGCACCGGGCGGGGCCCTCACATCAGGAGACAGATCAATGGAAACCAGCAGAGCGCCCCGCCGGGGCACCGCAATCAAACCAGTCGCCATCATCCTGGCCTTCCTCGCAGTCCTCATGGACGGATTCGACACCGCGATCCTGGCCATGCTCGTGCCCCACCTCGCCTCGGAGTGGGGAACCCAACCGGCCGCCTTCACCTGGCCGCTGATGCTCACCAACGTGGGCGTCGTGGTCGGCTATCTGTCCTGCGGCATCCTGGGGCGCGCCCTGGGCGAGAAGCGCGTACTCATCTTCGGAACGTTCACCTTCGGCATAGCCACACTCCTCAGTGCGGCTTTCCTGCCCACGGAGTCCATGGCCCTGCTCAGCCTCACCCGCGCCGCCACCGGCATCGGCCTCGGGGTGGTCCTGCCGATGGCGGTCGTCGTCGGCACCCGCAACGGACCCCAGGACAAGCGGCAACCCGTCGCTGTCCTGGTCACGATGGGCCTCATCACCGGGGCCACGGTGGCCGGATTCACCGGGGGCCCGCTCATCGCCGCGCTGGGCACGAACGGAGTCCTCTGGGCAACGGGCGCGGCACCCCTGGCCCTGGCTGTGCTGCTGCAGCTGTGCGTCCCGGCAACATCGAACCACGAGGCGGACACCGACGCGTCCGCCCCCCGGGCCAAGCTCGCCAGCATCTTCACCGGAGACCTGCGACGTCCCACCCTGATGCTGTGGACCGCAACGTTCCTGATCTTCACCGTCTCCTACACCCTGAAGTCCTGGTTGCCGACCCTCTTCATCGACTACGGGCTGGGGAAGACGGAGGCGGGCCTGGGCCTGGCCTACTTCAGCCTCGGGGGCATCATCGCTGGACTGGCCCTCATGCCGCTGTCCGCCAAGATGGGCACCGCACGCGCCCTGGTTCTCATGTCCTCGATCGGAGCCGCCGCCACCGCGGCACTGGCCCTCGTGGACGTCGGAAATGCCATGCTCATGGCGGTCACACTCGTGGCCGGAATAGGCATCACCGCCGGCTCGATCGGGCAGACGGCCATTGCGGTGTCCATCTACGAGTCGTCGCTGCGGGGCGTCGCGGTGGGCTGGTCGGCCGCGTGGGGCCGGACGGGATCGATCCTGGGGCCGAGCATCGGCGGCGTCCTGCTCGCACTCGCCTGGCCGGCGCAGGACATCGTGCTGCTGCTGGCCGCCCCGATCGCCGTCACGACCGTCTGCTGGTTCATCCTGCCCCGGCTCTTCAAGCCCACGGGCAATGCCCACGGCCATGGCCTGGACGGCACCAGGGAAGCGGCACCCGAGGCCAAGGTGAGCTAGGCGAGCTCTTGCCCACCGCACCGCGCAAGCGCGGTCCGAGGGCGCGGGAGTCACCGAAACGGCTCCACGCTCTTGGACCGCGCCACCGCGTTCGTCCGGCGCCAGTGGGCAACAGGTTCGTCCGGGCCGGAGCTCGAGAAAGGGTTTCAGTGGTCGAAGCGCAGGGCGGTGAGCCCAGCACCGCGGTGGTGACCATTGCTGCCATGGTGGTGGGGTCGATCAGCCGCACGTGCTGCTCCGCCACGGCGGTGGCGAGCTGGTGGATCCATCCCATCCAGAGCTCCTCCGGGAGGTGGGGCGTGCAGGGCCGAACGGAGAGCGGGAGGGCAGGAACGTCCGTGCCGACTTGCTGCCCTCCGCCCGCCCGCCCGCGTCCCTCAGTGCCCTTTGAAGGCCTCCGCGAGCCACCAGGCCCCGCCGTCGGAGGCGATCCGGGCGTCGATCACGAGCGGCCGGTCGCGGGGCCCCGCGACCCACTCCGTGACCGCCGCGAGGTCCTCCCGGGTGCGCACGACGACGCCGGCGGCGCCGTGGCCCCGCGCGATGGAGGCGATGTCGGTGACCGGGAAGCGGACGATGGCCAGATCCTCGTCCTCCTGGGTGTCGAAGTGGTGGACCTCGGCGCCGTAGGCCGAGTCGTTGTAGACGACCACCACCAGGGGGATGTTCTCCCGGACGGCCGTCTCCAGCTCCGCGATCGCCATGAGGAAGCCGCCGTCCCCGGTGCCCAGCACCGGCAGCCGGTCCGGGCGGGCGGTCGCCGCCCCGATCGCCGTGGCCAGGCCCAGGCCGATCGACTGGAACGCCTGGGTGAAGCAGAAGCCGAACTCGTCGGGCACCCGCAGGTAGGTGCTGGGGTAGCCCATGAAGTTGCCGGAGTCGATCGCGACGATCCGCTCGGCCGGCAGCAGCGTGTCGAGCTCCTTGCTGAGCACGCGCGGGTCGATGGACTCCGCGGTGGAGAGGTCCTCGGTGTCCACCGTGTTCCACCGGGCGTGAGCGGCGATCCGTTCGGCCGTCTCGGGTGTGCGCAGGCCGGTGCTCCGGTGCCCGGCGGCGTCCAGCAGTTCGAGAGCGGCCGTGGCGGTCCGGGCGCAGTCGCCCAGCACGCCCAGGTCGATCGGCCGGTTCACCCCGAGCGCGGAGTCCTCGAGGTCGACCTGCACCACGGTGGCATCGGGACCGATGAGTGCTCCGTGGCGCATGGTCCACATGTTCAGGGCGCACCCCCAGCCCACGACGAGGTCGGCGTCGGAGATCGTGGCCGCCGTGAACGGAGAGGAGAAGCCGCCGGAGATCCCGAGGTTGAACGGGTCGTCCTGGAACAGGCCGTGTGCGACCGCCGAGGTTGCCAGCAGGGCCCCGGAGGCCTCGGCGAGTGCCGCGATCTGCGGGCCGGCGGTGCGCCCACCCCGCCCGGCCACGAAGACCGGGCGCTCGGCGCGGCCGATCAGTCCGACGAGGCGCTCGACCACGGCGGCGTCCGGGCGCACCGCCTGCGGCGGGTCCAGCGGCCGCAGCTCTGCCGCGGCGTGGTCGACGGGAGCCGCCTGGAGGTCCGTCGGCAGGGACAGCACCACGGTCCGGCGCTCGTTGACGGCCGTCCGGTAGGCGCGCACGGTGTCCGCCAGCGCACTGGCCGGGGAGTGGACGCGCTCGGCCACCGCCCCGACGCTGCGCGCCAGCGCGTCCTGGTCGATCCGGAAGTTCGAGCGCACCGCGGCGGCGGCCGTGTCGGCGGTCAGCACGATCATGGGCGTGCGGCTCTTGGCGGCCTCGCCGATCCCCGTCACGGCATTGGTCAGCCCGCAGCCCTGGTGCGTGGAGACCACCCCGACCCGCCCGGACATCCGTCCGTACGCGTCGGCCATGGTCGCGGCCCCGCCCTCGTGGCGGGCGGCGGTGAAGGGCACGCCCGCCCGGCGCAGGGCGTTGGTCACCGTGAAGTTGCCGCTGCCGACCACGCCGAAGACGTGGCCGGCGCCCAGCGCCGCGAGGGTCCGGCCGACCAGTTCCGCGACGTCGGCCGCCGGTCGGTTCTCGGGCTCCGGCGCGACGGCGTGGTGGGTCGCGCTCGTGGTGGTGGTCATGGCTTCTCCTTCGGGACGAGCCGTGGCCGGGGGGGGCCCGGCCACGGCGATCGGGGACTGAGATCAGACGGACGTGGAAGAAACCGTCGCTTGGCCTTCGACGGGAACCGACGGCTTGCGTCGGACCGTCGGGAAGCGCGGGATGAGGGCGACGGCGATCGCGGCCACCACTGCGACGAGGGCGAAGACGATGAAGTTCCACTGGAAGGGCAGGGCCATCGAGCCGATCCAGCCGCCGATGAGCGGGCCCGAGATCGCGCCGATGCGGGCGAAGGACAGGGCCCAGCCGGTGGCGGTGGCGCGGGCGTAGGAGGGGTAGTAGTCGGCCACCCAGCCGGTGAGCACCAGGGAGGTGGAGATCGAGCCGATGCCGGCCAGGGCCACGAACACGTAGTTGATCACGATGTTGTTGGGGAACATCAGCAGCAGGATGCCCATCCCGCCGAGCAGGTAGAAGGTCACCAGGATCAGCTTCTTGCCGTACGCGTCGGCCGCCCGGCCCAGCACCATGCCGCCGAAGGCCGAGGCGAGGCTGAAGACGGCCAGGAACGTCAGCGAGGAGCCGAGGTCGTAGCCGGCCGAGCGCATGATCGAGGGCAACCAGGTGTTGAGGCCGTAGACCAGGACCATGCCGCAGAACAGGGAGATCCAGAAGAAGACCGTGGCGCGCAGGTAGCCGCCGGAGAACATGGCCGCCAGGGACTGCTTCCAGCTCACCGACTGGATGTCGGCGCCGGTGGCGTGGGTCGGGGTCCAGTCCTTCTCCACGAAGGGTGCCACGCGCAGCCTGTGGGCCAGCTGCCCGGCCTCGGCCTTGCGCCCCTTGCTCATGAGGTACTCGATGGATTCCGGGACGATCCACGCCAGCAGCGGCAGCAGCAGCAGCGGCAGGGCGCCGACGCCGATCACCCAGCGCCAGCCCAGGGTGGGCAGGATGGCGATCGCGACCAGGGCAGCCACGAGAATGCCGAAGGAGTAGCCGGAGAACATGACGCCGTAGTTGAAGGACCGGCGTTTCGGGGCGGAGTACTCGATGGTCAGGGCTGCGGCCACGGGGAGGACCCCGCCCATGCCCAGGCCGCCGAGCAGCCGGAACAGGCCGAACAGTTCCGGTGTGGGGGCCAGCGCGGCGCCCAGCTGCATGGTGGTGAAGAGGGCCACCGAGACCAGCATCATCTTCTTCCGGCCGATGCGGTCCGAGAGCGTGCCGATGGTCATCGCGCCGATGAGCATTCCGATCAGGGCGTAGGACCCGAGACCGCCGAGCTCCAGCGGAGTGAGGCCCCACGGCTGGTACTCGGCCAGCGCCGGCAGGACGGCGCCCAGGACGCCGACGTCGTAGCCCTCGGCGAGGATCACCAGCCAGCAGGCGAACAGCACCGTGTTCGTGGTCTTCTGTGGAACGGGCCAGTGGGTGGAGGTCGGAATTGCCATGGTCACCTTGTCCTTGCTTCGCTCGCGTGCCGACGGGCCGGAGGTTCGGATGGAGTGTGCAGAAGTAGTGTGCCGCGAGTCACAGTATGCTCTATACATTACGTTCGTCACAAGAGCGCAATGGGCGATTGAGGGGCACTTTCCGGAGCCGTCCGACGCGCGGGCGCGCAGAGCCCGGAAGGCGTCCGGGGGTGCGGGCTCCGGTCGCGTCGGCGTTCGGGAGGGCCCGGCGGTCTCCGCCGGACTGGTCCCGGCCGGTGCGGATGAGCAGCCTGTCGCCGGTATCGCCGCAGTCGTGCCGGGCGATGCCGCTCCCGGGGCGGGTCAAGCTCGTTATAGTGAAGTCACGGCTCCTGTCACCACAGGTCAGGCCGCAATGGCAACGACATCAGGCGCCATCCACGGTGAGCGTCCTGCGGGAGGACCCACGGTCCTCCTGCGGGGGACCGACGATCCGACTCGGTCACCCGGTGGCCGCACCACCCGGCCGCAGTGCTCCCAGCACGAGGAGAACGCAGCCCTCGGACGCCCGACATCCCGCGTGGGACAGGTGCGAGAAGGCGTTGACCCGCCACCCGAGAAGAAAAGGAACCGATGAGCTCCACACCAGACGACCACCACCCCTCCAAGGCTGCCGACGAGAACACGGTGGAACCATCGGCCGCTGCCGGTGACGCCTCCGACGGGCTGGCCAATCCCGAAGCCGCTGAGCAGTTCCAGCAGGCCGTCGAGCACCGCTTGATCGACCAGGCACGCGAGAAGTCCGACACCGATGAGGAGGAGGCTCCCGAGACGGAGCCGGAGGAGGACAGCCCGGTGCGCATGGACAACCCGGAGTAGATCCCGACGGGCTGCTCGGCTCGCCCCGGTGTGGCGTGGCCGGGGGACGGCCGGGTCCGCGGCGGCGTAGCCTAGGGCGTCCGGGACCGGCCACCTCGTCGTCGTCCCCCGCCCCTCAAGGAGACACCGACCGTGGAACCCGAACCGCTGGAACCCCTCATGCGCTTCCTCGCCGTGGACCGCGCCGAGGACCTCCAGGAGCTGGCCGAGCGCATCCCGGGTTCCGGTTTCGTCTGCTTCTACCCCAACGACGAGGAGTACGAGGGCTTCCTCGACGGCGCGGGGCGGTTCTGGCTGCGCGGCGACGACGCCACGCCCGCGAAGAAGCTGCTCGACGTGCTCGAGCCGCCGTTCCGCGTGGCCTACCCCGTCGCACCGGCCGTGACGGGCAACGAGGAGTCGGTGGTCTCCGCCGGCGTCCTGCACACCCCCGAGGAGCTGGCGGCCTACCGCGGCCGTTTCTTCGACGCGGACGGGGGCGTGGACCTGGACCACCAGGCCCACGCCATCGACGCGAACGGCCAGCACTGGACGCTGATGAGGGGCGACACCTCGGAGGAGGTGGTCGCGGTGTGCTTCGCCCGGGACGAGCGGGGCGAGGCGTTCTCCGCGCAGACCCCCTTCGACGCGGAGGAGCTGCCCCTGCCGGTCACCGTCGTCGAACTCGACTGAGACCCGCTCCGGTCGCGACGGGAGGTCGTCATGAAGCATCCCTTCCCCACCGTGCGTGACAGCCGGTCGAGGAGGGTCTAGCTTCGGGGAGCATGACCGTTCAGCGGATGGACAACGTCGCCGTCGTCGTCGAGGACCTGGACGCCGCCGTCGCCTTCTTCACCGAGCTCGGCCTGGAGGTGGAGGGCAGGGCGCAGATCGAGGGCCAGTTCGCCGACCGCGCCGTCGGGCTCGACGGCGTCCGCAGTGAGATCGCGATGATGCGGACCCCCGACGGCCACGGCAGGCTGGAACTGACCAGGTACGTCACTCCTGCGGCGGTGGGCGCCCAGCCGCAGGATCCGCCGCCCAACACGCTGGGCCTGCACCGCGTCATGTTCGCCGTGGATGACATCGACGACACCATCGCCCGCCTGCGCGCCCACGGCGCCGAGCTGCTCGGCGAGGTGGCGCAGTACGAGAACACCTACCGGCTCTGCTACCTGCGCGGGCCCGCGGGCATCGTCGTCGCCCTGGCCCAGCAGATCGGCTGACGACGACGGCGGCGCGCTCCGCGGGGAGCGCACCGCCGTCGTCCCGGTGCGGGGACTGTGCCGGTCGGGGCCTACGCCCGCCCGGCCGGGGCCTCCTCGGGCGCCTCGACCAGCGGCGCCGGAAGGTCGTCCTCGGGGGTGGAGCGGGTCGCCGGGCCGTCGAGCTGCTGGATGTCCTGGCCGGAGCGGTCCTTGGACGCCAGCAGGGCGACCAGACTCATGGCGGAGAAGGCGATCCACAGACCGGCGACCAGCCACAGTGATCCGCCGCCGGCGATGACCAGCGCGGTGGCGATCATCGGGGTGAAGCCGGCGCCCAGGGTGGAGGCCAGCTGGTAGCCGATCGAGGCGCCGGAGTTGCGCACGGAGGTGGGGAACAGTTCGCCGGCGAAGGCCCCGTAGGGCCCGGAGGTGAAGCCCTGGACCACGGACAGGCCGAGGAAGATCGCCAGCATGAACGCCACGGTGGAGCCCATGTCCAGCAGGGCCATGACCGGGAAGGCCAGGATCATGGCCGCAATGTTGCCCCAGATCATGACCCGGCGCCGGCCCAGCCGGTCGGAGAGCCTGGAGGCGATGATGACCATGATGATGGTGCACACACCGGCCAGGGCCTTCATGTTCAGCACCTCGGACGGGGCCAGCACGGCGTGCTGGACGGCGTAGGAGATCGCCCACGCGCCCATCAGGCCCTGGGCCATCTGCCCGGACAGCCCGGCGCCGACGGCGATGAGCAGGGACCTGGGGTGCTCGCGGAACAGCTCGGCGGCCGGGACGCGGCGCTTCGTGGTCTCGGCCTTGGCGGAGAGCTCCTGGAAGACCCGGGACTCGGAGACCTTCATGCGGATGAAGATGGCCACCCCCATCAGGACGGCGGAGAACACGAACGGCACGCGCCAGCCCCAGGCGAGGAACGCCTCCTGCGGCAGGGTGAACATGGCCGAGAGAATCAGGGTGCCCAGGATGGTGCCCGCCGGAGCGCCCATGTAGGCGAAGGCGGAGGCGAATCCGCGGGACTCCTTCTTCGAGTTCTCGAAGGCCAGCAGCATGGCCCCGCCCCACTCGCCGCCCACGGCGATGCCCTGGAACAGGCGCAGGGTCACCAGCAGGATGGGTGCCCACACGCCGATCTGCTCGGACGTGGGCAGCAGGCCGATCAGGGTGGAGGCGATGCCCATCATGAGTACGGTGCCGACCAGGATCGCCTTGCGGCCGATCTTGTCGCCGAGGTGGCCGAAGACGAACCCACCCAGGGGCCGGGCGATGTAGCCGACGGCGAGGGTGCCGAAGGAGACGAAGACCGCCAGGTGCGGGTCCATGCCCGCGAAGAACACCTGGTTGAAGACGAGGCCGGCGGCGGTGGCGTAGAGGATGAAGTCGTAGTACTCCACGGCGGTGCCGAGGAAGCTGGAGAACAGGATCCGGCGCATCTCGCGCGGGGAGGCGTGGTAGCTGCCTCCCGGTGCGGCGGGCGAGTGGGTGTGTGCGGTCATGGTGTTGTCCTCAGGGTCTCTAGTGTGCGGTGGCGGCTGCGGTGACGCCAGGGGCGTTCAGGGAAGCGGTGTCCGGGGCCCGGCCGAACGGGATGTTCTCCAGATCGTCCGGAACGCTCAGCGGCCCTTCGAAGGTGGTGCGGGCCTCGGCCCACGCCTCCGGCGGTGACCAGCTCGGCACCAGGTGGTGCAGCGCGAGGTGGCGCGCCCCGGCCCGGGCGGCGATCGTGCCCGCCTCGGCCGGGGTCGTGTGGGCCCTGCGGTGGTGGTCCATGGTGGCCTGCAGCATCTGCTCGTCCGTGTACTGGCGGGCCAGGACGTCCAGGTTGATCGCCTCGTGCAGCAGGAGGTCCGTGCCGCGGGCCAGGCGCACCGTGTTGTCACACGGAGCCGTGTCGCCCGAGATCGTCACGGAGCCCGCCTCGGTGTCGAAGCGGAACGCGTAGGCGGGCGCCGTCGGGTGGTGGGAGACGAGGATCGCGGTGACGGTGACGAGCTCGTCCCGGAACACCTCGAACGGCTCCATGTCCGGGGCCACGACGGTGTCCGGATCGAAGCCCGTGCCCGCCGGCAACTCGATCTCCCGCGCCGCGAACTGCTCGGCCGGGCTCCTGGCGAGGGAGTCGAAGATCCGGTCGTTGCAGTCGGTGGCGTAGGCGGTGAGCAGGCCCTCGACCAGACCGGCGACGCCCGGCGTCGGCCGGTGCGGCGCGACCGGCGCCGGGATCGAGGTGGCCCTGGGTGAGAGCGGTGGAAGCCGGCCCCTGTCGCCGGGTCCGACGACGGGGATCGGCCCGCGGCGGTGGTTCTTCAGCTCGAAGGCCCCGAAGAGCAGCAGCGAGGGCAGGTCGACCGTGTGGTCGGAGTGCATGTGCGTGATGAACACGCCGCCCAGGTCGGCCATCCGGAGCCCGGCCGCGGCGGCCTGGCGGCCGGCGCCCTGGCCGCAGTCCACGAGGTACCAGGTGCCGTCGACGACGACGGCCGTGGCGATGCCGGCGCGCGGGGCGCCGTGGTGGTCCGTCCACCAGCGAGGACCGCCGGCGGTGCCGAGGGTGATGACGTGAGGGAGGTGCTGGCTCGTTCGCATGGTGCCGTGCCTTCCGGTCGGGGTTTTTCTCCTGTCTTCGAGAATCGTGGCGCCCATCACATTTGTCGAACTAAAATAACTGCTGAGACGAATAAGGAGGGCTTATGAGTGAGGTCACGCTGCGGCAGTTGGAGTACTTCGCCGCGGTCGCGGAGACGCTGTCCGTGACGGAGGCGGCCCGGCGCTGCCACGTCTCCCAGGCGGCGGTGAGCCTCGCGCTCGTCCAGCTGGAGGATTCCGTCGGTGCGACCCTGGCCATCCGGCGGCGCGGCAAGGGAGTCGCGCTCACCGCGGAGGGCCAGGTGGTCGCGACCCGCGCCCGTCAGGTGGCCGACCAGGTGGCGGACCTCGCCTTCGCGGTCGACCGGGTGCACGGCCAGCTGTCCGGGCGGTTGGTCATCGGGGTGTTCAGCACCCTGGCCATGCACGTCGTCCCGCCGCTGGTCGACTGGTTCACCTCCCGCCATCCCCAGGTGGAGCTGGACTTCGTGGAGGGCACGGGGCCGGAGGTCCAGGAGGCCATGCTGGCCGGTCGTCTGCAGCTGTGTGCGGTGTACGAGGCCCAGGTGCTCTCCGACTGCGCGGCCGAGGTGCTGCGGGAGATGAAGCGGCAGGTCGCGCTCAGCCCGGAGCACCCACTCGCGGCGCAGGAGGCTGTCAGTCTGGCCGACCTGGCGCCGTATCCCGCCATACTCGTGGACGAGGAGCCGGCGTTGCAGCGCAACCTTGCCGAGTTCGCCCGTGCCGGCGTGGAGCCGGACGTGCGGTGGCACTCGGCGAGCGTGCAGGCCATCCAGAGCGTCGTGGGCCGGAACCTGGCCTACTCCCTGCTGATGCAGCCGGTCGCCACCAGCCCCGAGGGGCGGCCCCTGGTGTTCCGGCCGCTGGCCGGGGACATCCCGACGAACTCGGTGATGGCGGTGCTGCCGGCCGGCGTCGCCCCCAGCACGCTGGTGGAGGAGGCGCTGACGGCCCTCCGGGCCCACTGGGGACCGGAGGACTGAGTCCCGGTCCCGGCCGGGCTGCCCGCCCCGGTCCGCGAGGAGGCAGGCGGCCCGTCCGCGGCTGCGGGGACCGGCTATCCGTGCAGGTCGCGGTAGGCGGCCGCGGCGCCCGGATGCAGGGGAATGCCGAACGTGTAGATCAGGGACCGCGGGTCCAGGTACTGCACGCCGACCGTCCCGGAGGGGACGAGCTCCGCGGAGCGCCGGACCAGGACCTCGACCACGCCCCGGGCCACCTCCTCCGGCAGCCCGGACCGGGACACGAGCAGGGTGGCGACGCCGATGGACGGGACCTCCCGCGTGGCCCCGTAGATCCCCCGGGGAACGGCCGCGGCCTGGTAGACCTTCCCGTACCGCTCCTGCAGGACGCCGAGCTCCCGTGACAGGTCGACCAGCCGGATCCCGCTCCCGGTCCCCGGGGCCGCTCCGGCCTCCATCTGCGGGTTCGGGACGCCTCCCGCGAACAGGGCGGCGTCCACGGCGCCCTCGTCCAGGGCGCGCCGCAGCCGCGTCAGGGGAATGTCGACGAGTTCGACGTCGTCGAGGTCCATGCCGCCGGCGCGCAGGACACGGTGGCCGACGTGGGAGGTCCCGGACCCCTCCCGCCCCAGCATGACGGTCCGCCCGCGCAGGTCGGAGATCGTCCGGACCTCGGAGTCCCCGGGCACGGCCAGCTGCACGTAGCTGAGGTACATCCGCCCCATGGCGCGCAGGTCCAGCTCCGACTCGAGGGCGACGTCGGCGAGGACGAGGGCGAGGTCCACGGCGCCCTCGCCCAGCAGCTCCATGTTGTCCAGGGAGCCGTCCGTGGTCCTCGGGGTGATCGAGAACGCCGCTCCGGAGCGTTCCACGGCCCGGCTCAACAGGTGGGCGAACTCGTAGTAGAAGCCGCGCTCCTCGCTGGCGCCGAGAACGTGCGCGGGCCGTGGCGCGGAGCAGCCGCTCAGACCCACCCCGGCCGCCGCGAGGAGGCCCAGCAGGTGGCGGCGCGTCAGTGGAGCGGCCCGGTTCATGATCGCTCGACCCGCGTGCCGGGCTCGGCCGTGCCGGCGGGCGGGCCGCCGGAACCCCCGACGGCGTCCTCGGCACCCTCTTCGGCGCCGTCGTCGGCGTGGCCGGCGGCCCGCGGAAGGGCGACCCTGACGGTGAGGCCACCGCCGGGTGTTCCCACCAGGGCCAGCCGGCCGCTGTTGGCCGTGACCAGGGCGTCGACGATGGCCAGCCCGAGTCCGGTGCCCGAGGGCGCCGGACCCTGCTCGGCGGTCCGCGCGGTGCCGCGGAAGAACCGCTCGGTGAGCCGGTCCAGGTCCTCGGCGGCCACTCCGGCGCCGTCGTCGGCCACCTCGACGGTGATCCCCGGGGTGGGGAAGGACGGGTCGTCGTGGCGGTGGATCCGGACGGTGGCCGTGGCACCGCGTCCCGCGTACCGGCAGACGTTGTCCAGCAGCACGTCGAGGATCTGCTGGAGGTCCTCGGCGCTCGCCGCCGCCCAGGACGCGGTGTCCACCTCCGGGGCGACCAGGGTGACGCCGGCCCGCTGTGCCGTGTCGAACCAGAAGTCCACCCGGTCGGCGGCCACCAGGGAGGGCAGGCAACGGCGGCCCGCCCCGGAGGAGTCCCGGGGCAACTCGGCGGAGGAGAGCGCCAGCAGGTCCTGGAGGAGACCCTGGAGGCGCTGCGACTCACTCACGGCGCGCTCGAACCCCGCCCGGCCCCGGGGCGGCACCAGGGGAGCGAGGGTGTCCAGGCGCAGCTGGAGGGCCGCCAGCGGATTGCGCAGCTGGTGCGCGGTGTCCGCGATCAGCCGGCGCTGGGCCTCCACCGCGTGCTCGACGGCGGAGGCCATGGTGCCGAAGGAGCGGGACAGGGCGCGCAGCTCCGGCGGGCCGGTCTCCTCCCGGCCGTCCGACCCCGGGCCGCCCGGCTCCGGGGGAGGGGCGAAGGGAAGGGTGTCGGCCAGCGTCCTGATGCGGTGGCTGAGCCGGTCCAGGGGCCGGAGGACCCAGCCGCTCACGGCCACGGCCAGGACCCCGAACAGGACCAGGGCCGCCACCATCCCCAGGCCGATCAGCAACCAGCGCACACCGATGTCCGCCCGGGCCTGCTCGGTCGAGGCGACGATCACCACGGCGCCGTTGACCTGCGTGCCGGTGCCCACGGACTGGGCGAACACCACGCTCTCGGCACCCCACGGGGTGAGGACGTCGGGGGTGGACGGGCGCTGGTTGCGCAGGACGCTGTTCACGGCGTCGGCCACGCGGGTGTCGTCCGGGGCCGCGCCCGTCGAGAAGGACCCGGTCCCGCGGGTGGAGACCACGGCCACGCCCTCGGCGTAGAGCTCGTGGTAAGCGTCCATCTCCTCCTGCACCAGACCCTCGGCGCCGGTGCGGACGTAGTCCTCGGCGAGCCCGGCGAAGCGTTGCAGGTGGGCCTGGCGGCCGGCCACGAACTCCCGGGTGCGGGCCTCGGCGGTGCTCAGGGCCAGCGGCACCGCGAACGCGGTCACCACGATCGCCCCCAGGACCGCCAGCACCACCAGCAATCGCGTGCGCATCGCGTCGGATCACCCGGTCCAGCGGTACCCGAAGCCACGGATCGTCTCGATCAGTCCGGGGCGGGCGAGCTTCGAGCGCAGTGCCGTCATGTGCACGTCCAGGGAGCGGGAGAAGGCCACGAAGGCGTCACCCCACAGCCGGTCCATGAGCTGCTCCCGGCTCACCGCGGCGCCGGGGGTCTCGACCAGGACGGACAGCAGGTCGAACTCCTTGGTGGTCAGTGGCACCCGGTCCCCCGCCACGGTCAGCGACCGGGCGTCGACGTCGATCACCACGTCCCCGAACGTCAGGACACCGGTCCGTGGGGTGCTGCTCTCCGGTGCGGCCCGCCGCCGGACCGTGTCGATGCGGGCGAGCAGTTCGCTCATCCGGGCCGGTTTCACCAGGTAGTCGTCGGCGCCGTTGTGCAGCCCGCGGACCACGGAGCGCTCGTCCTCGCGGGCGGTGAGGATGATGATCGGCATCCTCGACACCTGTCGCAGACGGCGGAGCACCTCGATCCCGTCCAGGTCCGGGAGACCGAGATCGAGGAGGACGATGTCGAACTCGAGGTGACGGATCAGGATGTCCTGGCCCCGTCCCAGGTGGACCGCCGTCATCCAGTGCGCCTCCAGTGCGTCTACCAGGGCGTCGGCGACCCCCTCGTCGTCCTCGACGACCGCTACGCGCATCTGTACGGTGACTCCTCTCCGGCCCTCAGCGGTGCAGGAGGACCTGCACCGCTGAGGGGGTCGTTCCGGCCAGTGTAGATCCGGGCCGGTGGGCCGACAGGGCCCACCGCGTCCGGCTCAGCCGCCGAGGAACGGCGCGATCGTCTTGACCAGCTGCTGGCCGCCCAGGACGGCGAACAGCAGGGCCGTGATGCCCAGGGCGATGTTGGTGTGCAGCTTGTTCGCCCACTGCTTGGGGATCCGCTTGCCGTTGAGCAGTCCGAGCAGCGTGAGGGCGAGGAAGGGCATGAACAGCGACCCGAGCACCCCATAGGCCAGGATCAGGCCGATGGGCTGGCCCAGGGCGAAGAGGAGCATCGGCGGGAACGTCAGCCACAGCACGTAGAAGCGGAAGTACTTCCCGCCCACCCGGGTGTCCGGGTGACCCGACTCCTTGCCGCGGATGTTCCCCCAGAAGTCGGCGAACATGAGGGAGACGCCGTTCCAGACTCCGATGATCGAGGAGAACGACGCGGCCCAGAAGCCCACCAGGAAGCCGGTTCCGACCACGTCGCCGTACTCGGCGCGCAGCACGGCGTAGAGGTCCAGCAGGCCCTCGTCCCCGGAGCTGAGCGCCAGGCCGGCGGAGCGGACCACCTCGGCGCCCACGACGAGCATCGCGATGACGAAGACGCCCGTGACGACGTAGGCCATGGAGTTGTCGATCCGCATGACGCGCATCCACTTGGGCGTGAACCAGCCCTTCTCGCGCAGCCAGTAGCCGTAGGCGGCCAGGGTGATGGTGCCGCCCACGCCGCCGGCCAGGGCCAGGGTGTAGAGCACGCCGTCCTCGGGGATCATCGGCACGAGGCCCGTGAGCATCTCCGGGATGTTGGGGGTCGCGATGACCGCCAGTCCCACGACGGTGACGAACATCAGGCCGACCAGTGCGGCGGTGATCTTCTCGAAGGTGGCGTACCTTCCGAACCACACCATGACGAAGCCCAGCAGGCCCATGACGATCGCCCACGCCCAGAGCGGGAGGAAGGGGAGGACCGCCGCGAGGGGCAGGGCGGCGGAGGACATCGCCGTGGCTCCGTAGACGAAGCCCCAGAGCATGATGTAGGGGCCGAAGTACCAGGTGGTCCACCGGCCCAGGGAACGCCAGCCCTCGAAGATGGTCCGGCCGGTGGCCAGGGTGAAGCGCCCGGCGCCCTCGACCAGGATGATCTTGAGGATCACCCCGAGGATGACCGCCCAGAGCAGGCCGTAGCCGTACCGGGAGCCGGCCACCAGCGTGGCGACCATGTCGGCGGCGCCGACGCCCGTGGCGGCGACCACGAGGCCGGGTCCCACGATCTTCCACTTGGCGGGGGCCCCGCCGTCGTCGTCCGTTCGCGCCTCGTGGGCCGCGAACGCAATTTCTGTGTTCTCGCTCATGTATTTCCTCGAGGAATCGGTCAATGGAATGCCGTGAATTCCGGCACCGGTCTGCACGGGGGCATTGATTCGCGGCATCGCCGCTCGTCGCGGGAGGATCCAGGTCTTTCCGGGCGCGCGAGGGTCAATGAAATGCGTCGAAGAATTCACCCCTGCGGCGCCTGCTCGCAGGGGCCCGCTGTGCTCCCGATCACCTTACCGGGGGAATGCGTGAGTCATTGCCTAAGGGAATGTTAAGAAATTCCCCGGCTACCCCTCCGGGCGCCCGGACACCGGTATCAGGGCGTCGTGACCGGCCGTCCGGGGAGCATGCGCTCCAGCAGCTCCCGGCAGGTCCGGTAGGCCTGGTGCTCCGGATCGGCCACCGCGAAGTGGTCGCCGGTGACCACGTGCAGCTCGGCCGGATCCCCCGCCGCCCGCGCCGCCGCCACGTAGTCCGCGGACAGCGCGAAGGGGATGGTGTCGTCGGCCGGGCTGTGCACGGCGTGCACCACGGTGCCGATGGGCAGGGCGCGCACAGGGTCGGCCAGGTGGAAGGACCGGCCGGGAGCCGCGCCCATGAGGTTCCGGACCGCGTCCTCGCCCAGTCGCAGCCGGTCCGCCGCGGCCAGGTCCAGGACCCCGGCCAGGCTGACCACGCCTCTCGGCGACACCCGGGGCCCGGCTCCCGGGGCGTCCGGGGGCAGCCGGTGGCGCCCCGCCGCCCACACGGCCAGGTGCCCGCCGGCGGAGTGGCCCAGGAACGCCACGCGGTCCATGTCCAGAGCGTGGGCGTCGGCCAGCTCCGCGAGGTGGTCGATGCCGGTGCCGATGTCCTCGAACGTGGCCGGCCAGCCCCCGGCCCCGCCCGCCCCGGTGCGGCCCGCCCGGCGGTACTCCAGGTTCCACACCGCGAACCCGTGCTGCGCGAGGTCCTCCGCCACCGGAGCGACGAGCTCGGCCGTGTAGGGGTCCTGCCAGTAGCCCCCGTGGACGACGACCACGACGCCCCGGCGGGGCTCCGCCCCGGGGAGATGCAGGTCTCCCCACTGGTCCGGATGCGGGCCGTAGCGGAGACGCCGCGACGCGCTCGGCCGCGAGCCGGAGGCCCGAGCGGTCATGGGCGTCCTTCCTGCGGCTGGAGCGGCTGTCCCACCCTGTGGTCGGCGACCTCGTTCGGAGCCGCCACGTCGCCGGCGGTCGTCCTCACAGCGCCTGCACCAGGACGAGCACGGCGCCCAGCGTGGACGCGCCGAGGCCCACCCGCCTCACGACGCGCCGGTTGATGCGTGCGTTGACCGCACCGGAGGCCGCGAAGCCGAGGAGCACGGCGGGGAAGAGGACCGCCGCGAAGAGCAGGGTCCGCCGGTCGATCGACCCGACCGCGGTCAGCGCGACGAGGGCCATGAGGGCGCCGATCAGGAAGAAGGCGCTCATCGTGCCGCGCATCCTGGCGCGCGAGGAGCCGTGCCACACGAGGGCCATGGGCGGCCCGCCGATCGACGTGGCCGTTCCCAGCAGGCCGGAGGCGGCCCCGGCGGCGGCCACGGCGCCCGGCCGCGGCCTCGGCTGCCAGCCGCACACGCTCAGCAGCACGGCGAGCAGCACCGTGCACGCCAGGACGAGGGCCAGCGTCCGGGCCGGGAGGGCGGCCACCAGCAGCGCTCCGGCCACCGTGCCGGGGACCTGCCCCGACACGGCCCAGCCGACGTCCTTCACGTCCACGGCGGCGCGGTCCCGCAGCACGCCGAGCACGGTGAGCCCGGCGGCCAGCAGCACGATGGAGCCGGGCAGGAGCGTGGGGTCCAGCAGGGCGATCACGGGAGCGGCGAGCAGGCCGATCCCGAAGCCGATCGCTCCCTGGAGGCAGGACGCCACGCCTACCACGAGCGCGGCGACGGCGAGCTCCATGCCGGTCACGGGGCACCTTCCGGTGGGGGACGGGGATGGATGCATTCTGCCACTGCCGCGGACACCTCGGGCCGCGCGCACCGTGCCGAAAATCGCCGCCGTCTCCGCGAGGGCGGTCTCCACGGCGGACGCGGTGTCCGGCTCCGCGGCGGCGTGCAGCCGGGCTCGCGTCCCCTCCAGGGGGACGCCGCGCAGGACCGGGACCCACTCGCCGTGCCCGGCGGGGTCCGGGTCGGCGCTCGCCGGTGCGACGATGGTCCGCATGACCTCTCGTCCTGGTGCCCTGTCCCGCTCGACCGACCCGCAGGGCCGGGGCGGGACGGCGTCGCGCAGACTGTCCCGGCGGCTGGTGCAGTTGTACGCCGGCCTGGTGCTCTACGGGGTCTCCATGGGCCTGCTGGTGCGGGCGCAGCTCGGCGTGATCCCGTGGGACGTCCTCCACCAGGGGCTGTCCCGGCAGCTCGGCGTGAGCATGGGCACGGTCGTCGTCGCCCTCAGTCTCCTGCTGCTCCTCCTCTGGATCCCGCTGCGCGAGCGGCCCGGACTCGGCACCATCAGCAACGCGCTGGTGGTCGGGGTGGTGCTCGACGCGACCCTGGCCGTGCTGCCGCCGGTCGAGGCGATGCCGCTGCGCGTGCTGCTCGTGGTCACCGGCGTGCTCCTCAACGCGGTGGCGACCGCCGGCTACATCGGCGTGCACCTCGGTCCGGGCCCGCGTGACGGGCTGATGACCGGTCTGGTGCGGCGCACCGGGGGATCCGTGCGTGTCGTGCGCACTTCGATCGAGGCGACCGTGGTGCTCGTCGGGTGGCTTCTCGGAGGATCCGTGGGCCTGGGTACCGTGCTCTACGCACTGGCCATCGGACCGCTGGTCCAGGTCCTGCTGCCCAGGCTGAGTGTTCGGCTCCATGCCTGACGCCGCTGCCCTCAGGGGAACCTCGCCGGGCGTCGTCGACGCGGCATGCAACAGGCTCCGCGGATGTCCGGATGACCACCGCACCGGACGGGCGCGGAGTCGGAGGAGCGTCATGGAAACAGGCACTGGCGCCGACACGGACGGTGCGGGTCAGCCCGGCAAGGAAGCCGATACCCCACAAGAGACCCCGGAACCTGCCCGCGAAGTGAAGGAAACGTTCCGGTTCGGCGAGCCGGCCGTTGAGAAGATCTCCTCGCTCGTCCACGGCGCCGGCGCATTCCTGCTGCTGCTGATGCTGCTGGTCGCGTGGAGGCTTGGTCTGTTCGACCCCGCGACAGAGGTGCGGAAACAGGCCTCGTGGACATCGTCACCGACTCGGACGGGCGAAACGGAAACGTCCCGCCCGACACTGTCGGGCGGGACGTCGCTGGTCGCCCGTCCTAGAGCTCGGCGACCCTCATGCGGGCTGCGGCGGCCCGTGCGATGACCCGGGCGTTGCCCTTGTCCTGGACCGTGACGATGCGGTCGTCCTCGTACGGGATCCGGATGCTGTAGGTGCCGTCGGCGTTCTCGGTCATCAGCTTGTCGGCGGCCTCTGCGAGGCTCTCCCGTCGCTGGGGCGCAATCTGCGTCATGGGGTTCACTCCCCTCTGCGGGCCCGGGGGAATCTCCACCTGGGGCACTGTCTCGGCGCGTCCGGCGCGCTCTTCTCATTGTACGGGCGGGCCGTGCGCGCCGCGATGATCTCCTCGAACAAGGTCTCCAGCATCACCCGGTCCTCGTCCGCGGCCAGTGGGGACTTGCTCAGCAGGGTGAGGGCCTCCACCCCGATGATCGCTTTCTCCTCGTCCTCCGCGGAGGCGTGGTCGATGGCCCACTGGGTGCGGCGCCACCACTCGGCTCGCTCGTCAGCCTCCTTGTGCTGCCTGTCGGCTTCCTCGCGCTGCTTGTACGTCTTCCAGGCGATGACCGCCGCGATGACCGCAGAGACGAACAGCAGCACGGGGCCGAGACCGGTGCCCAGGGCCCGGAGCACCTCAAGCCACATCGGCAGCTGTGCGTCGCTCATGGTGACGAGTCTGCCAGGGCCGGCGGCGGTGCCGTCGCCGCTGTCACCGCTGTCAGGGCGTCTCGGCGCAAGAGATCTCCACGGCCGGCCCCTCCACCATGGACGCTTCCTCGAAGGAGCGCAGTGCGACCGGGAGCAGGCGACAGTTCAGCAGGCGGGACACCTGACCCAGGGGGCCGGCCACGACGCGGGCATGAGGTGGTGCCGCACTCATGGACTCCATGACCGACACCCTGCGTCCGACAGTGCCGCCGCACTCGATGCCCCACGCCTTTCCGCGGACGATCACCGACGCCGCCACGAACTGGTGCAGCGCGTCCACGACTACGGCTGACCGCGTCCCGGGCCCGGCATGGCGCACCACGGCTCGAATCGGCGCCCAGTCAGGCCACAACGCCGTCCGCGCTGATAGGTTCCCGACCATGATGACCGCATCCGTCCTCACCGCCTCCAGCCTCGTCGAGCCCGGCTCGGCCACCAGTGTCGTCCTGTTCGTGCTCGTGACCCTGGCGGTCGTCGGCGCGGTCGTCACGATCATCGTCCGCACCCGCCGCCAGCAGCACGGGGACCAACCCGGCCCCGGGGACGACGACCGAGGGCCGGGCGAGGGCACGGCCGGAGACTGACGCCCGTTCAACCTCGCCGGCGTCCGCCGATGGGAAGGAGACCCCCGTGGCCGACCTCGTGGGCACCGCCGTCAGGGACGACGACGCTCGGTCTCCCGCACCGCCAGGAGGCCACCGATCAGGAACATCAGGGTCGCGCCGAGGACGACCAGGAGCGGGACGGTCCAGGTCCCGGTCGCGGAGCTCAGGGCCCCGAGCAGGGGCGGGCCGACGGTCGCGGCCAGGTAGCCGCTGGCTTGGATGCGGGCGGAGGTGGTGGCCGCCTCGGCGTCGGAGCGCACGATGCGGGCGACGATGGAGAAGATCACGGTGAACCCTCCTCCCTGGGCGACGCCTCCGACGAACGACCAGAGGACGTACCCCTGGGGCGCGACGAGGAGGCCGAGGGGAAGGGTCACCCACAGGGCTCCGATGACCGCCACCGGCGCCCACGGCGGAGTGCGGGCCGCCAGGAGGGGAACTCCGAGGGCCCCCGAGATGGCGGCCACCTGGAACAGCGAGGCACTCGCTCCCGAGGCCGCGAGGCTCAGGCCGCGGGTGTCGGCCAGCAGCGTGGGCAGCCACGCGGTGACGGTGAAGTAGGAGAACGCCTGCCCGCAGAAGGCGAGCGTGAGAAGCCGGCCGATGCGCCGCACCTGCGCCGTGCCCCTGTTCGTTCCCGGCGGGGCGGCGGAAGCGCCCGGCACCGCGGGGGAGCGGGGTGGGGTGCCGCTGCGGCGGCGGGCCACCCCCGCCCAGAAGAGCATGCCCGCTAGGGCGAAGACGCCCCAGGCGGCCAGGGCCCAGCGCCACCCGAGCACGGCGGCCAGGGGAGCGGTGCCCAGGGAGGTGATCATCGATCCGAGGTTGAGGGCGGCGGTGTAGGCGGCGGTGACCACGAAAATCCGGCGCCAGGGGACGTCGCGGCGGATGATCACCGGGACGACGATGTTGCCGACCGCGATGGCGGCACCGATGACCACGGTGCCGGCCATGACCACCGGGGCGGGTCCGGCCGAGCGGATCGCGGTGCCGGCCAGGATGCCGGCCAGGCACACCAGGACCGCGACCTCGGGGCCCGCGCGGCCGATCAGCCGGGAGGCCAGCGGTGTCGTCAGGGCGAAGAGCAGCACCGGCAGGCCGGTGACCAGTCCCGCGACCGCCGCGGAGAGCCCGAGATCGGCCTGGATCTCGATCATGACCGGTGTCGGGGCGATGATCGGCCCGCGAAGGCTCAGGGCCATCAGGACGATGCCGACGACGACCCACGGCAGGGCCCGGGGCGGGACGGGGTTCGGGCGCATGTCAGCCCTGCTGGGCGTGCGGCGGTCCCGGGACGTGCTGCCGCGTTCGGGGGCGGGCCGGGTCGACGTCGAACGGGTGCGGACCCTGCACGCCGGAGGAGAGGAGAGCCGCGGCCCCGTGGGCCGTCTGGCCTGACCGATCCATGATGCCCCGATCGTGACGCTTGCTGTGGTCTGCCTCGGTCGAAGAGTCCAACATACAGCGTCGGGTTCCGGTGCCCGGAACGCACGATCACCCGGCCGCCGCGCCTCTCCACGGCCCCGGTATCCGCGACGACCGCACTGCGGCGACCGTCGGCACGCCGCTCCTCCTCGGCTACTCCTTCAGCTGGTGCGGTGCGCGCACGAGGCGGAGATCTCGCTCCACAGGGCGTGGACCATCTCCTCGAGCTCGGCCACGAGGCCCGGCCCCCGGGCTTCGTCGAGGGGGTCCTCCAGCGGCCAGTCCCGATATGTGGTCTCCGGTTCGACGGGACAGGCGTCGCCGACGCCGAAAGTGACGACCCAATCGGCCGCCCGGACCGCCTCGTCGGTCACCGGTTTCGGGACCACCTCGGCCGGCTCGACGCCGTGCTGGGCCAGCACCTCCACCGCGACCGGGTCCACCACGGTCCCGGGGTGGATCCCGGCCGAGCGAGCCACCGCGGCCGTCCCGACGTGGTGGGTCAGCAGACCCGCGGCGAGCTGGGCCGGGCCGGTGTCGTGGGCGTCGACGAACAGTACCTGGGGCACCGTTGTCGGGGTGCCGTCCTTGGCCCCGGCCAGGGTGGCCAGTCTGGTCGCGGCGTCGTGGACGGCCATGGGCGCCAGATAGGTGTGGATCCGGGCAGTACGAGCCAGGGTTGCGTGGCACTCCGCCACGTAGCGGTGAACGAGTTCCGGGAAGAACACCCCGGCGTAGCGGGCCGCCAACGGCTCGGCCGTGCGCCGCAACACCTGGCGGTCGGAGAGATGGGTCTGTTCATTCATGACAGCTCCTCACGGCCGTGGTCACCGGACCCGCAGCCACCTCGCAGGGGCGCAGGCCGACATCGGCGGCCTCGGTCACGGCAACGCCTCGACGGAGCCGTGGACGTACCGAGGACAGCGCCATCCTGACCGATCCGGATGGCCGGCGCGTGACCGCCGCATGGCGTGGTGGTGGACAGATGCGCTGCGCCACGGCCGAGGGAGCATGATGGTCATCGGCAGATCAGTGGTGGCGGGCCCGGCAGCAGCGTTGCCGACGGTCGCCGGCGCGCCGGCCGTGGCGGGGCCGGACCACACCCATGGGAGCTGGGAGGAGCGGACCACGGAAGCCCGGAATCCGGTGCGATTCATGACCTACAACGCCTCGCTGAACCGCACGGGCGAGGGGCAGCTGCAGGCCGACTTGGCCACGCCGGACAACGCCCAGGCGCGGGCCGTGGCCGAGGTGGTCCAGCGCACCGACCCGGACGTCCTGCTGCTCAACGAGTTCGACCACGACGCCGAGGGCCGTTCCGCCGAGCTGTTCCGCGACAACTACCTCGCGGTGTCCCAGAACGGCCAGGACCCCGTGGACTACCCGTACGTCTACACGGCCCCCGTGAACACCGGCGTACCCTCCGGCCTGGACCTCGACCAGGACGGGACGGTGGGTGGCGGCGGCGATGCGTGGGGCTTCGGGCTGTTCCCGGGCCAGTACGGCATGGTCCTCTACTCCACGTACCCGATCGACATCCAGGACATCCGCACGTTCCGGAACTTCCGGTGGGCGGACATGCCCGGGAATCTCATGCCCATCGACTTCTACACCCCCGAGCAGGCCGGGCAGCTGCGGCTGTCCAGCAAGTCGCACTGGGACGTACCGGTGCGGATCGGCACCACGACCGTGCACGTGCTCGCCTCCCACCCCACCCCGCCCTCGTTCGACGGGCCCGAGGACCGCAACGGGCGACGCAACCACGACGAGATCCGGTTCTGGGCCGACTACGTGTCCGGCCCGGCGGCGTCGTCGTACGTCCACGACGACGAGGGCGGGCGAGGCGGGCTGAAGCCCGGTGACCGGTTCGTGGTCATGGGCGATCAGAACGCCGACCCGCACGACGGCGACTCCTGGCCCGGGTCCATCCAGCAGCTGCTGGAGCACCCCCGGGTGCAGGACCCTCTGCCGTCCTCCGCCGGCGGGCCCGAGGCCGCCGCTCGGCAGGGAGGGGCCAACCTGAGGCACGTCTCCGACCCCGCGTACGACACCGCGGACTTCCACGACGACCCGGCTCCGGGGAACCTGCGCGTCGACTACGTGCTGCCGTCGAGGAACCTGCGGGTCGTCCACGCAGGCGTCTGGTGGCCGAGGCCCGGGGAGCCCGGGGCGGAGCTGACCGGCGAGCACCCGTTCCCCGCCTCCGATCACCGTCCCGTCTACGTCGACGTCCACGTCGGAGGCCGTTGACGACCTGGGAGCGGAAGCAGCAGGTCCCCACACCGTTCTATCGCGTCCTGGCCCGCCTCCGAGCAGCCGGTCGCGGGCTCCGGGAGGCCCACTCCTCCCGTTCGTTCACGGCGCGGTCACCGGGTGTCAAGGAACAGGACAACCCGTCCCCATGCGCCTGGCCCAGGATCGGGTGGTCCCATCCGTCTCCGCATCCACGAAGGACCTCCCCCTGTGAAACTCCGCTCCGCCGCCCTGGCCGCTGCCGTTGTCGCCGTGCCCCTGGCGCTTTCCCCCTCGGCGTCTGCCGCCCCGGCTGCCCTGAGCACCGCCGAGGCCGTCCCGGCCCCGCAGCCGGGGTTCCGGGTGCTGCCCTACCTGCAGGACCCGCGCAGCGACAGCATGACGCTGAACTGGATCAGCGAGCTCGGCGATCCCGGCACGGTGCGCGTCACCGGGCCCGGGATCGGCGGCGGCAAGGGCCGGGGAGCCGGCAACGTGGTCACGCTGACGTCCACCCCCGAGGACCGGCCGCTGCTGGACTACACGGACAAGGAGCGGGCCCAGTCCATCGAGGGCCTGGAGCAGGGGTCCTGGTTGAAGGCCGACAGCAACTACAAGCACTCCGTCACGGTGGACGGCCTGAAGGCCGGCAAGGAGTACTCCTACACGGTCACCCAGAACGGCGTCGAGCACCGCAGCTCGTTCAGGACCGCGCCGGACGGGGAGAACTGGAACAACCTGCGCATCGTGGCGTTCGCGGACTCCGAGACCGAGCCGAAGGGCCGCGTGGAGCACCGCGAGTGGGAGATCAACCCGGTCACCGGCTATGCCGAGGGCTCGCTGCAGCGCCCAGGGGCCGGCTCCCTGTGGGACCGGACGTTCGGCAGCGCCACCCGCTACGGCGAGTTCACCCTGCGCTACCCCATGAGCCAGGACACGGCCATGAAGGAGAACATGGCCGTGATCGAGCAGGCCGATCCGGACCTGATGATGATCGCCGGGGACATCACCCAGGGCGGGGGCTACCAGCCGGGCTGGGACGAGTTCTTCGGCTACGTGGCCGGCGAACACGGCGACCTGGCCTCCTCCGTGCCCTTCCTGACCGCCCTGGGCAACTGGGAGACCTACGCCTCGATCAACGGCGGGTACGGCACACCCGAAGACCGGACTCCCGCGGTCGTCTCGCGGAACAAGTACCTGACCTACTTCGACAACGCAGGGGACTCGCAGAACCCGCAGCACCAGGGCTCCTACTACCGGACCGACCACGGACCCGTCACCGTCCTGACCCTGGACTCCACCAACGGCATCCCGGACGAGAACACCCGCACCGGCACCCTGTCCAACCCGGTGTTCTCCGGCGACGACACCAGCCTGACCGCGGACAACCTCTCCACGGACACGCAGGGCGAGTTCACGGCGGCGGAATACGCCTCCGCGTACGCCGAGCTCTTCCCCGGGACCGCCGCCGCGGACCTGCCGTCCTTCAACCCCGGGTCCGCCCAGTGGGAGTGGGCCGAGCGCCAGCTGGCCGAGGCGCGCGAGCAGGGACAGATCGTCGTCGTCCAGTTCCACCACGCCGCCTACTCCAACGGCGTGCACGGCACCCCGCCCAACCACGAGCACGCGGACAACCAGTCCGGCACCGCGATGCGCGCCTACACCCCGCTGTTCGAGAAGCACGGCGTGGCCACCGTGGTCTCCGGCCACGACGAGATGTTCGAGCGGTCCTTCGTGGACGAGGACGGCGACGGGCTGGGCTTCCACTCCTACGACGTCGGCGTCGCCGCCGACGGGCTGCGCGGTGAGCAGCTCGTCGAGACGCAGGACGGCTCCTACGCGCCGCTGCGCTTCAACACCCACTCCCGGTGGATGGCCGCCGCGGACGAACCGGAGCTGTGGGAGAAGGACGAGAACGGGGTCCTGCAGCTCACCTCCGGCGGACTGCACTACGGCCACCTCCAGATGGACCTCGAGCGCACGGCCTGCGGTGCCGAGATGACCCTCACCCCCGTCCACGTCTTCCCGGTCCTGGACGAGGACTACGACCTGGAGCGCACCGAGCGCCGGGAGTACGACGACGTCGTGACCGTCCACCTCGACGCCGAGGGCAGGGTCGCAGCACCCACCGCCGACTGCGGCAGGGCCGGCTGACCCGACGGCGCCGCGCCGGCCGTGGCGCCCCGGCCGCGGCGCCGGTCTCCCGCCGCCGCGGTCAGTGGCCCCTGAAGGCCTCCGCGAGCCACCGGGCCCCGCCGTCGGCGCGTCGGCACAGGGCGGTGCCGGCACCAGCCGCGCCGACGCCCGGTCGGGCCCGGTGCGTCCCGGTCAGGACGGCGCGCCCATGGTGACCACGGCCCGTCCGCGGATGCGCCGGGCGGCGAGGTCCTTGTAGGCGCGGTCGGCGTCGGCGAACGCGTAGGTGTCGGTGAGGAGATCGTCCAGGGCGATCCGGCCCTCGGCCACCAGGTCCAGGACGGCGGGCATGTCCTGGGACGCGCGGGCGCCGTAGGAGCCGAGGATCTGGATCTTCCGCCGGACCACGTGGGCGATGTTGATCTGCGCCTCCACCCCGGCGGGGGCGATGCCCACGAGGACCACCCGGCCGCCGTCGTCGACGAGGTCCACGGCCGTGCGGACGGTCGGGGCGCTGCCGAAGGCCTCGAAGGCCACGTCCACCCCGTGGCCGTCCGTCAGGGCCCGGACGGCCTCGTCGGGGTCCTCGTTCAGCGAGTTGACGGTGTCGGTGGCGCCCATGCGGCGGGCGAGCTCGAGCTTCTCGTCGCTGATGTCCACCGCCACGATGCGTTCGGCGCCGTGGGCGGCGGCCATCTGGACGATGTTCAGGCCGATCCCGCCCACCGCGACCACGGCCACGGTGTCCCCGGGGCGGACCTGCCCGACGTTGTGCACGGCCCCGTAGCTGGTGAAGACGCTGCAGCCCAGGATCGCGGCCTTCTCCAGGGGAATGCTCTCCGGCACGCGGAACACCGCGGTCGCCGGGACGACGGCGTACTCGGCCAGCCCGGCCATCGAGTACATGGCCACCGGGGCGCCCTCGGCGTCGGAGAGGCGGGTGGTGCCGTCGTAGAGCTGGCCCTTGAGGCGGTTCTTGGCGAAGAACTCCTCGCAGAGGTCCTCGTTGCCGCGGCGGCAGTGGCGGCACGCCCCGCAGGGCATGACGAAGCTGCAGGCCACGCGGTCGCCGGCCGACAGCCCGTCGACGCCGGGGCCGGTCTCCTCGACCCACCCCGAGATCTCGTGCCCGAGCACGCAGGGCTTGGGGAACGCGACCTCGTCCTTGATGACGTGCAGATCCGTGTGGCAGACGCCGCAGGCGGCGACCCGGACCAGGACCTCCCCCTCGCCGGGTGCGGCGATGCCGATCTCCTCGAGGGCGAGGTCGTCTCCGCCGGTCCTGAGAACGTGTGCTTTCACGATGTCTCCTCCGATGCTCCGCTGTCGTGGGTCGTGCCGTGGGTCGTGTCGTGGTTCGTTCGGATGTCCTGGGCCGGGCCGGGAAGCGCCCGGCGGAACCGGAGCAGCGCGGCGTAGGCCTCGTCCCGCAGGGCGAGGAGCTCCTCCCGCCGCTCCGGGGGATAGTCGCCCAGCAGTCCCTGCCCGGACTTCAGCCCCAGTCTTCCACCGGCCACGGCCTCCGCTATGGATCGCGGCACCGAGAACCGTTCACCGTAGGCGTCCTCGAGGGTGCGGTAGGCCCCCGCGTAGACGTCGAGGCCGGCCATGTCCCCGATGAGGAAGGGACCGAACGCGGCCAGGCGGAACCCGAAGCTGTTGCTGACCACCGTGTCGATGTCCTCAGCGCTCGCCAGTCCCTCGCCCAGCATGAGGTGGGCCTCGCGCACGAGAGCGAACTGCAGCCGGTTGGCCACGAACCCGGGGGAGTCGGCCACCACGACAGGGACCTTCTCGAGCTCCTCGAGGAGGGAGACCGCGCTCCGCACGGTGTCCTCCGAGGTCCTCGGCCCGGGGATCACCTCCACGGCGGGGATCAGGCCCGGCGGGTACATCCAGTGCACGCCCAGGAAGCGGGTCTCGTCCCGCACGGCGCCGGAGAGGTCCCGGATGGGGATGGCCGAGGTGTTGGTCGCGACGACGGCTCCGTCCGGCACCACCGCGGAGATGCGGGCGAGGACCTCCCGCTTGACAGCGGGGTCCTCCCGGACGGCCTCGGTGACGTACCCGGCGTGCCGGCACGCGTCCTCGATGGAGTCGTGGCACTCGATCCGCGCCGCGATGTCCGCGGCGTCCCGTCCGGCGCCCTCGAGCAGCCGCTCCTTGGCGGCTCGGGCCGTCTCGGGCGACGCGTCGGCGAGGGCGACGTGGAACCCGGCCGAGGCCATGACCGCGGCGATGCCCGCACCCATCTGGCCGGTGCCGACGACGGCGCACGTGCGCTGCTCCTGCTGCATGGTGGACTCCTCCACGAGATCGGATCTGGGGCGGATTCGTGCTCGGACGCGGGGCCGGTCTCGGGGCCGGACCGGTGTCTGCCCGCGATCAGATCGGGGCGAGGCCCACGGTCTTGCCCCCGCAGACGTAGAGGGTCTGGCCGGTCACGAAGCCGGACCGCTCGTCGAGGAAGTACGCCGCGGCGTGCGCGACGTCCTCCGGCTCACCGACCCGCCGCACCGGGATCGAGTCGATGATCGCCCGGGTCCGGGCGGCCCCGGGGGGATTGGCCTGGTCGAACAGGGCCGTGCGGATCGGCCCGGGCGCGACGGCGTTGACCGTGATCCCGTCCGCGGCCAGCTCCAGGGCCAGCGTCCGCGTCAGGCCGATGAGGCCGGCCTTCGCCGAGCCGTAGGCCGCCCGCCCCTCCTTGCCGAGAGCGGCCCGGGACGAGATGTTGACCATCCGGCCGAAGCCCTCCTCGCGCATCCCGGGCAGCACCGCCTGGACGCACTGCACGGCGCTCCTGAGGTTGATCTGCACGGTCCTGTCCCAGTCCTCGAGGTCCAGCTCCGAGACGGGGGCGGGCCGGATGTATCCCACGTTGTTCACGAGACGGGTGACGGGGCCCCGGCGCAGCACCTCGTCGAGGGCCGCGGCCGTCTGCTCGACGGAGGAGAGGTCGGCGTGGACGGCGTCGGGACCCACGAGGTCGATGATCTCGACCTCGTGGCCCTCCGAGGCGCTGCGGCGGGCGATGGCGGCGCCGATTCCCGAGGAGCCGCCGGTGACGAGGACACGCTGTCGCATTCCGGCCTACTCCGCGGGGGCGTGGGCCGAGGGCAGGCTGTCGACCATGGAGGCCTTCGTGCGGCCGCCGCCGTCCACGACGTACGCCTCCGGCCGGAAGGACCCGTTCTCCCGGCGGAACTCGGTCATGAAGTCCGGCCACAGCGTGGTCAGCCGGCCGTTGCGGTCCAGGTACCAGGACTTGCAGCCCCCGGAGACCCAGACGGTCCCCTCGCTGCGCTCCACGAGGGACCGGGCGTAGTGCTCCTCGGCCGACCGCGGGACCTCCAGGGAGCGGACGCCGTTCGCCGTCATGTACCCGACGGCCTCGAGGATGTACTGCGCCTGGGTCTCGACCATGAAGATGATCGACCCGGCACCGAGCCCGGTGTTGGGCCCGAGCATCACGAAGAGGTTCGGGAAGCCCGTGACCGTGGTGCACGCGTAGGCCTGTTCGCCGGCCTCCGCCCAGTGGCCGGCCAGGGACCGGCCGCCCCTGCCGAAGATCCGGTAGGCGATCGGGAGGTCGCTGGCCTCGAACCCCGTGCTCAGCACGAGCACGTCCAGCGGCTCCTCACGGCCGTCGGTGAGGACGGCCCCGTCCGGTGTCATGCGCTCGATCAGGGAGGTCTCCAGCGAGACGTCGTCCCGTTCGAGCGCCGGGTACCAGTCGTTGGAGATCAGGATCCGCTTGCACCCCACCTCGTAGTCGGGGGTGACCTTGCGCATGAGCTCGGGGTCGGAGATCTGCTGCTGCCGGTGCCGGTCCGCGAGCGCGCGGATCTGGGCCAGGAAGTCCGGCACCAGCCGGCGCTGCGGGAAGCGCGACTCGTTCCACCAGAACAGCTCGTCGCGCAGCTCCTGGGCCTTGGCGGGCACCTTCCGGAACATCTGCTTCTCCACGTCCGAGTACTCCCGGTCGACGCGGGGGATGACGTAGGGCGCGGAGCGTTGGAAGACGGTGACGTGCTCCGCCTCCGGGGCGATCGCCGGGACGATCTGGATCGCGGAGGCCCCCGTGCCCACCACGCCGACCCGCTTGCCCCGGAGGTCTGCCGAGTGGTCCCACCGCGCCGAGTGGAAGATCGTGCCGCGGAACTCACCGATGCCCGGCAGCTCGGGGATCTTCGGGTCGGACAGGTGGCCGGAGGCGGTCACGAGGATCCGGCAGCTGAAGGAGTGCCCGCCGGCGACGACGGTCCACCGGGCAGTCTCGTCGTCCCACGTGGCGGCCGACACCTCGTGGCGGAACCGGATGTGGCCGCGGAGGCCTTCCTCGTCGGCGGTGTCCTCGAGGTACTGCAGGATCTCGGACTGCCCCGCGTAGACCCGGGACCAGTCGGGGTTCGGGCGGAAGGAGTAGGAGTAGAGGTGGGACTGGATGTCGCAGGCGGCACCCGGGTAGGTGTTGTCCCGCCACGTGCCCCCGATCGCGGCGGCGCGTTCCAGGAGCAGGAAGTCGTCGAAGCCGGCGCGCTTGAGGCGCGTCCCCATGGCGAGCCCGGAGAAGCCGGTCCCGATGATGATGACGTCGGTGTCGTGCGGTGCGGTGTCGTGCGGTGCTGTGGCGTTCACGTGGGTGTCCTTCGGTGAATGGTGGCCGGGGAGTGCGGACGGGTCACGCATGGATCGGGGGCAGGACGGTGCCCTCGAGGTGCGGGGTCCGGTCGAGGACGAAGTCGTGGATGCGCTTGAAGACCTCGGCCGGACGTTCGTGCATGACCGAGTGCCCGGATCGGATCTCGACGAACGTCGCGTTCGGAATGGCGGCGTACAGGGCGTAGGAGTGCGCCACGGGGACCATCAGGTCCTCCGTGCAGCCGATCACGAGCGTCCGGGCGTGGATGCGGGACGCGGCGTCCGTCAGGTCGACCGCCCGGTTGAGCAGCATCTTCACGCTCCGGTCGGGGCCGTTCTGGACGCCCTCCACCAGCCCGGCGATCTCGGGGGCCGTCTTCGACGACAGGAACCGGTGGCTGAACGAGGTCAGGACGGTGAACTCCCCGAGCAGCCCGGGCGCCTCGTCGCGGAGCCGGAACCACAGGTCGTTGCGCAGCAGCTGGTGCTGGTCGGTGGCCAGCCACCCGGCGACGAGGACCAGATTGCTGACGACGTCGGGGCGTTCGGACGCGAGCGTCGCCGCGACCACGGCCCCCAGCGAGTAGCCCACCACCGTGACGGGCGTCGACGTCGTGGCGTCGATGACGGCCAGGGTCTGCTCCACGTAGTCGGAGACGGTCGTGTCCTCGCCCCGGACGTCCGTCAGGTCGAGGGCCACCACCTTGTACTTGAAGGACAGCATCGGCATGAGCGCCCAGAAGCTGCCGTAGGCGGAGCCGCCCGTCCCGTGGATCAGGACGATCGTGCCCTGGCGGTCGTCCACCGGGCCGGAGTCGTAGTACCGGACGTCGCCTCCCGCGACCCGAACCGTTCCCTGGGTGAAGTCGGGCTGGAATCCCATGTCGCTGACCCTCCGTCGACGAGTGCGTGATAGTCCACTCAAAATGGAGTGGACTATCAGTTCATGGATGTAACTTCTACCACAGCCTGTCAGCGATGAGAAGAGGGGGCCGTCGATGTCGCCGGGTCCGCGCCGGCGGCGCTCGCCCCGCCGACGGCGCCGGGCGGCGGCCGGAGCCGGCGGAGAGGGCTCAGTCGTCCAGGACGAGGGGGTCGAGCTGCGCGTGCATCCGCGCGCCCACGCGCTCCCAGATGGTCTCCGGGGGCAGTCCCCGGGTGGGGGTCCTGTCGATCTCGTGCATGTAGATCGCGTGGCAGTTCTGGGCGACGAGCAGCGGGTCGACCGTCCGGAGGAGGACCCCGCGGCCCTGCCCCTCGGTGAGGACGGAGGCGGTGAGCCGGATGGACCGGTCGCCCTGGGCGATGTTCCGTCCCCGGCTCAGGTTCTGCCGGTCGAAGCCGGCGCGCAGGTAGATCGCGGCGTTCTCGGGGTTCTCCAGGTAGAACTCGCACCGCACCCGGTAGGCGTCGAGGACGCGGTCGACGTAGTGCCGCCCGGACGGGCTGTCCGCGCCGGCCCCGGCGGCCGCGAGGGCGTCGGTCTCCTCGATCCGGGACAGGATGGCGTCCATCCGGTTGCCGTAGACCATGAAGAGGAGCTCGTGCTTGGAGCCGATGTACCGGAACAGCGTGGCCTCCCCGATGCCGGCGTGCTCGGCGACCTCCTTGGTGGTGATCTCGTTGATGCTGCGGTCGCGGAGGAGCGCCTCCGCCGCCGCCTGGATCCGCGACGCTCGGTCCTTCTTCGACGCTTCTCGGAGGCCCGGGGATTTGGCCATGGTGGCGAGTCTTTCGGTGAAGCGCGCCGGCGGGCGGCGAGCGCTGGATCGGTGTGGAGCGGCGGGCTCCGGGTGCTGGGTTGCAGAATCGTAGCAGGCGGTCCGCGGTCCGGTCCGGGGTCCCCCGGCTGCCGGAAGGCCCCGTGCCGGTGGCGGAATCGGTGCTGGATGTGACTTGACACACATGGGGCACCTCCGTAGCCTCGCATCATCAAGAAGTGATAGTCCACTTCGCTTTTCGGACCACTGCCCGAAGAAAGACCCCTGGAAGGGACCACCTCATGAATGCACACTTCTCTCGCTCCCTGGTGTCGCTCACGGCGGCCGCCGCCCTCGGCGTCTCACTGACCGCATGCGCCCAGGGCGAGGCCGGCGGCGGGTCCGGGGGCGAATACCCCTCGGAGCCGGTCACGTTCATCGTTCCCTATGCCGCGGGCGGTCCCACCGACGTGACCGCCCGGGCGCTCGCTCCCTGCCTGTCGGAGGAGCTCGGCCAGGAGGTGGTCGCGGAGAACGTTCCCGGCGGCTCGGGCGCGCTCGGACTCCAGGAGATGACCTCGGCCGAGCCGGACGGGCACACCCTCGCCATCGTCTCGACCGGCATGGTGGTGCTCACGCCGCTGGTCAACGACCTCGACTACGGCAAGGAGGACGTCACGCCCATCGGCGTCATCTCCCGTGTCCCCATGAACCTCGTCGTCGGCAAGGACTCCCCGTACCGGACCGCGGAGGAGTTCTTCGCCGCGGCCCAGGAGAACCCGGGAACGCTCAACGTGGCGGTGTCGGGTTCGTCCACGCCGCAGGCCATCGAGCTCCAGCGCCTCGAGGACGACCACGGGGTGGACCTCACGGTGGTCGCCTTCGACGGCAGCGCCGGAGCCACCACCGCGCTGCTGGGCGGGCACGCCGACGCCGCGTTCATCAACGACGCCCCCGAGGTCTCCGACCGCATCGAGGACGGCTCCTTCCGGGTCCTGCTCACCTCGGGCGAGGAGCGCCAGGAGCACATCCCGGACACGCCCACGTTCGTCGACCTCGGCTACGAGGACCTGACGCTCGCCGTGACCACGTACGGTCTGGCCGGCCCCGCTGGCCTGCCGGAGGACGTCGTCTCCACCGCGGGCGGCGCGCTGGAGACGTGCCTCCAGAACGAGGAGACGGTCCAGGCCATCGGGGAGCGCTTCGTGCCCGAGACCTACGGCGGCCCCGAGGAGCTGCAGCGGCACCTCGACGAGGGCGCCGAGGTCTACCAGTCCATCCTCGGCGAGTAATGGCGGGGCTGACCATGACCGACGCCGTCGAGGACGTCCGGGGCCCGGAGCAGGACAGGGCGCCGAGGGAGCGGAGGCACCTGACGGCGGCCCGGAGGATCCCGGCCGCCGTCCTGCTCCTCCTCGGCGCCGGCGCGGCCTTCGCGGCGTCGCAGATGAAGATCGGGAGCCCGTCCGTGCCCGGTCCCGGGCTGTGGCCGCTGACCGTGTCGGTGCTCCTGGTCCTCTTCGGCGGTCTCCTCGTGCTCACGCGGGACCACGAGGGCCAGGAGCGGTGGGGCCGGAACTCGCTCACGGTGCTCGGGGCCGTCGCGAGCCTCGCGGTGTTCATCGTGCTCTTCCCGAGGATCGGCTTCACCGTTCCCGCCATCGCGATGACGCTCCTGTGGCTGAAGGTCTTCGGCCGGGAGCGCTGGACGAGCGCCGTGCTGCTCGCCGTGGCGGCACCCGTCCTGCTGTACCTGCTCTTCGACGAGTTCCTGGGCGTCAGGCTTCCCCGGGACCTGCTGATGTCCATGATCCTGGGGGTCTAGATGGAATCGATCAACAGCCTCGTGTACGGGTTCGGGGTGGCCTTCGAGCCGACCAACGTCCTGTACGTCTTCATCGGCGTGCTCATCGGCACCGCCATCGGCGTGCTGCCGGGTCTCGGGCCCACGGCCACGATCGCGCTGCTGCTGCCCCTGACGTTCACCCTCGAGCCCGCGACCGCCATCATCATGCTGGCCGGCATCTACTACGGCTCGATGTACGGGGGCACCATCACCTCCGTGCTCCTGCGGCTGCCCGGCGAGGCGGCGTCGGTGGTCACGACCTTCGACGGGTACCAGATGGCGCGGAAGGGCAGGGCAGGCCCTGCCCTGGGCATCGCGGCGATCGGCTCCTTCATCGGCGGCACGGTCTCGATCTTCGGCCTCGTCTTCCTGGCCCCGGTGCTGGCCAACCTGGCCGTCGCCTTCGGGCCCACCGCCTACGTCGCCCTGATGATCCTGGGCATGTTCCTCATCACCTCCCTCGGCACCGGATCGTTCCTCAAGGCGGTGTCCATGGCGGCGCTGGGCCTGCTCCTCGCCACGGTGGGGCAGGAGCTCGCGACGGGCACCCCCCGCTACACGTTCGGCACGCCGCAGCTGCTGGACGGTCTGGACTTCGTGGCGGTGGCCATGGGGCTCTTCGGCCTGGGGGAGATCTTCCACAACCTGGAGCAGACCGAGACCGCGCAGGCCATCAAGACGAAGATCAAGCACATCTGGCCCAACCGCCGGGACTTCTCCGACGCCTCCGGCTCCATCGGCCGCGGCTCGGTCCTCGGCTTCCTCATCGGCATCCTGCCGGGCGGGGGCGGTGTCATCTCCTCGCTGGCGTCGTACGGGTTCGAGAAGCGCCTGTCCAAGAAGCCGGAGGAGTTCGGTCACGGCGCCATCGCCGGTGTCGCGGGCCCGGAGACGGCCAACAACGCGTCCTCCACCTCCGCCTTCATCCCCCTGCTGGTCCTCGGGCTGCCCTCCAACGCGGTCCTGGCGCTGCTCTTCGGCGCCCTGCTGCTGCACGGCGTCACCCCCGGGCCACGGCTGATCACCGAGCACCCCGACCTCTTCTGGGGCGTCATCGCCTCGATGTTCGTGGGCAACCTCATGCTGCTCGTGCTGAACATCCCCCTGGTCGGGATCTTCGTGCAGCTGCTGCGCGTGCGCCCCGTGGTGCTGGTGACCCTGTCCCTGCTCGTGGTCCTGGTCGGCGTCTTCTCCATCAGCAACGACCCGTTCGACATGTGGGTGGTCCTGGCCTTCGGCATCCTCGGCTGGCTGATGAAGAAGACCGGGTTCGACCCCGGCCCGCTCGTGCTGGCGTTCGTCCTGGGACCGATCCTGGAGGAGTCGGCCCGGCAGGCGCTGATGCTCTCCGGCGGGGACATGACCACCTTCGTCGCCGACCCCATCGCCCTCGGCATCTACGGGATCATGGCCCTGGCCGCCGCCCTGTCCGTCGCCCGGACCGTCCGGCAACGGCGGATGGCCCGGCGCGCGGACGAGACCGAGACCGTCCGGGTGTGAGGCCGTGGACGTGACGGACGCGGTGGACCTCCGGGGACCCGGCTCCCTGCTCGAACGGCTGGCCGCGCTGGCCGCGGCCGTCTCGCTCGAGGACCTCGGCCGGGAGGTCGTCGACGACGCCGAGCTCGTCCTCTTCCACAACCTGGTGGTCGCGCTCGCGGCCCGCCGCACGGACGTCCCCGGCCTCGACCGGACCCCGTGGCCGCGGGGGATGCCGCCGGCCCGTTCGGCCCGGCGCCTGCCGGACCTTGTCCGCAGCCCGCTGGACGCCGCCGTGCTGAACGGCTCCCTCCTGATGGGGGCCCGCGCCCAGCACGACGAGTACCCCCCGGCGACCAGCCACTTCGGCAGCACCGTCATCCCCCCGCTGCTGGCGCTCTCCGACGCCGTCACCGTGAGCGGCAAGCGGTTCCTCGAGGCCATGGTGGCCGGCTACGAGGCCGGCGCGCGGGTCGGTGCCGCCACGGTCGGTCCCACCCGCGCCCGGGGCTTCCGGCCCACGGGGATCTACGGGCCGATCGCGTCCGCCACCGCCTGTGCCGTCGCCCTCGGACTGCCGAGCCCGCGGATCGTCTCGTCGATGGCCCTCGGCGCCCACCAGGCGGCGGGGCTGATGCAGGTCTGGCTGGAGGGGACCGACGAGTGGCGCTTCCACACGGCCTTCGCCGCGCGCAACGGCCTGACCGCCGCCCTGCTGGCCGCGGACGGCGTCCGGGGCGCGGCCTCGAGCCTCGAAGGCCCCGCCGGGTACCTGCGGGCCTATGCGGACGACGCCGGCATCGCGGTCGACACGGACCGCCCGGACGGCGCCTGGGCGATCTCCGATGTCCTCCTCAAGGCGTACCCGGTGTGCGCCCTGAACCAGGCGGCCATGCAGCAGCTGCTCGACCTCTGCCGGCGTGAAGGGCTCGGTGCGCGGGACATCGCGCAGGTGCGCGTCACGCTGGAGCAGCAGGACGTGGACTACCCGGGCGTCGGCGCCGCGGGGGCTCCCCGGACGGCGTCCGCGGCGCTGATGAGCCTGCCGTACTGCGCCGCGCGCGCCGTCGTCGACGGGGAGCTGTCCCTGCCCGCCGGCTGGGACCTCGACGCCCCCGAACCCCTCCGGTTCATGGAGCGTGTGGTCCTGGAGCCGCACCGGGACCCCGCGCCCTCCCGCCGCGGCCGGCACGGCGCCTCGGTCGAGGTCGTGCTGACCGACGGCCGGAGGCTGGGCGGGACGGACCCCCAGCTCCTGCGGTACGACCGGTCCACGGCGCAGGGGCTGGCCACCTCGCTGCTGCCCGCCGTCGGGATCGGCCGGGACCGCATCGAGGCGATCGCGGAACTGGTCTTCGGCCTCGAGCGCTGCCCGGACGTGTCCGAGCTGACCGGCCTCCTGACCTCCGGGACGGAGGGCCCGTGACCGTCGTCGCCGCCCTCCGGACCCCCATGCCCACGACACGGACGAGGACGAGCCCATGAGCACGGAGACAGGTCGTTCCGCAGCGGCACTCATCGACTTCGCGGCCTCGGCCCTGCGCGCGGTCGGCGTCGGGGACGAGCACGCGAGGACGACCGCCGACTCCCTGGTCGACGCCGACGCCCGCGGAACCCACTCCCACGGCCTGATGCGGCTGCCCTTCTACATCGCCGCGATCGAGGAAGGCGGCATCAACCCCACGCCCCGCCTGCGCTGGGTGTCGGAGCGCGCCGCCGCGGGCGTCCTGGAGGCCGACGGAGCCCTCGGCCAGGTGGCCATGGCCACCGCCGTCGACGGGGTCGCGGCCAGGGCCGAGGAGTTCGGGGTCGGCGCCGTCTGCGTGCAGGGGAGCACCCACTACGGTGCGGGCGCCTACTGGACGGACCGCCTGGCGTCCCGGGGGCTCCTGTCGTTCCTCACGTCGACGACCGGCCCCGTCGTCGCACCGTACGGAGGCAGCGAGAAGGTGCTCGGCACCGACCCCCTGACGCTGTCCGCCCCCGGCGCCGACGGCCACCCGCTCACGGCTGACCTCGCGACCAGCAGCGGGGCCTACGGCAAGATCCTCGCGGCGCGGAACGAGGGCCGCCCCATTCCCGCGGACTGGGCCGTCGACGCGCAGGGGCGTCCGACGACGGATCCGTCCGAGGCGCTGGCCGGGTCGCTGACGGCCTTCGGGGGTCACAAGGGGTCGGCCGTCGCCGTCCTGCTGGAGGCCTTCGCCGCCTCGCTCAGCCACGGGGCGTACTCCCACGAGATCCGCAGCATCTGGAACTCCCCGCGCTCCCGGATGAACACCGCGCACACGGTGATCGCGCTGGACGCCGAGGCGTTCACCGGCCGGAGGCACACCGAGGAGAAGGTCGCGCGCCTGCGGGACACGATCCGCGGGGCAGGAGCCGCGCCGGTGCTCGCCCCGGGCGATCCCGAGCAGGACCGGAAGGAGTCCGCGGCCTCCGGGGTCGTGCTTCCGGGGTCCACCGTCGAGGCGCTCCAGCTGCTGGCGGAACGCCTCGACGTGCCGTGGCCGGCCGGCTCCCGGTAGCCGATCCGTCCTTCCGGGACGCGCCCGCGACGGCGGGTGCCGTCAGCCCACCCGGAACACGTCGATGCGCACCCCGGCCGGGCGGCGCTCGCCGGTGCCGACGAAGAGGGTCCGGTTCAGCCAGGCCCAGGGCCCGGACTCGTCCGCGGTCAGCCGCGGCACGCAGCGGAAGTAGATCCGGCCCGGGTCCACGGTCCCGCCCTCCATCACGGTGCGCAGGTCCTCGGCGCTGCCGGTGCGCACGGCGCGGTTCTGCACGAGCACGTGGTGACCGCCCTCGAGCTCCAGCACGTAGTCGGCGGCGAGGTAGGCGACGTCGTCTCCGGGGTACTGCTGGACGTCCGCCCCGGCGTCGAGCACCCGCCCGGAGATTCCCGGGCCGTGGACCCGGCCGCCGCGGATGGGGACCACGCGGCGGAGCCCGTCCACGGTCCTGCCCACGGTGATCGGCGGGTCCACGTCCACCTCGATGGTGGCGACGAATTCGAGGGGCGGGGGCGCCGGAGTTCCCGCCGAGGGGGTGTGCCGGCCGGGGCGAGCGGTCATGGGAAGTCCTTCCGTCGTCGGGGCGTGGTCCGCGTGGTCCGCCGCTCGCGTGGCCCCAGGCTGCCCGCGCCGGCCTCCCGCTGATGTCCTGTCGGGTGAGGGCGTGCGGGTCAGCACTCCACGACGTTGACGGCGAGTCCGCCGAGGGCGGTCTCCTTGTACTTGTGGCTCATGTCCTTGCCGGTCTCGCGCATGGTCACGATGACCTCGTCGAGGCTCACCCGGTGCGTGCCGTCCCCCCACATCGCCATCTTGGCGGCGTTGATGGCCTTGGTCGCGGCGATCGCGTTGCGCTCGATGCAGGGGATCTGCACGAGGCCGCCGATCGGGTCGCAGGTCAGCCCGAGGTTGTGCTCCATGGCGATCTCCGCGGCGTTCTCCACCTGGCGCGGGGTCCCGCCCAGGACCTCGGCGAGACCGGCCGCGGCCATCGAGGAGGCCGAGCCGACCTCGCCCTGGCAGCCGACCTCGGCCCCGGAGATCGAGGCCTGCTCCTTGTACAGCACCCCGACCGCCCCGGCCGTGAGCAGGAAGCGGACCACGATGTCCCCCCTCGCCGCCTCGAGCGCCTCCGGGCCCTCCTCGGCGGCGGCGCGGGCGGCGGGGGAGTAGTGGGTGGCGTAGAACAGGACCGCCGGGATGATGCCGGCCGCTCCGTTGGTGGGGGCGGTGACGACCCGCCCCCCGGAGGCGTTCTCCTCGTTGACGGCCAGGGCCACGAGGTTCACCCATTCCGGCCAGAAACCGGGGTCGCGGTCCGGGTCCTCGGTGCGCAGGCGCCGGTGCCACTGCGGGGCGCGGCGGGCGACGTTCAGCCCGCCGGGGAGGGGGCCGGTGCGCCGCAGGCTGGAGTCCTTGCACTCCTCCATCACGGTCCAGATGTGCAGCAGCTGCCGCCGGATCTCGTCCTCGTCGCGCCAGGTCCGCTCGTTGGCCAGCATGACCCCGCTCATCGGCAAGCCGGTGCTGTCGCAGTGGGCCAGCAGCTCCCGGGCGGTGCGGAAGGGGTGGGGCACCTGGGCGCTGGCGGCGTCCAGCTCGGCGGCGGCGGCGTCCTCCTGCCCCTCCTGGACGATGAACCCCCCGCCCACGGAGAACCAGGTCTCGTCGGCCAGCACGGCGCCGGCGTCGTCCAGGGCCTGGAAGCGCATGCCGTTGGTGTGCCGCTCCAGGACGGTCAGCGGGTGCTGCACCATGTCCTCGACCCGGTAGGCGATGTCCAAGCGGTGCCCCAGGGCCGCGCACAGGCGCAGCGTCCCGGTGGCGGCGATGTCCTCCAGCCGCTCCTCGACCTCGTCGGGCAGGACCTGCTCCGGGTCGTAGCCCTCCAGGCCCAGCAGGATCGCGGTGAAGGTGCCGTGGCCGCGGCCGGTCGCGGCCAGCGACCCGTAGACGTCCACGCGCAGGTCCGCGGTGCGCTCCAGCAGGTCGCCGGCGGTCAGGGTCTCGGCGAAGCGCCGCGCGGCGCGCATGGGGCCGACGGTGTGGGAGCTCGAGGGGCCGATGCCCACGGTGAACAGTTCGAAGACGCTGATGGCCATGACGGTGATGCTCCAAAGGAGGTGGTGCCCCGGGAAGGGGCGGGGGTGGG